>CAYYMM010000046.1:0-31752 GCA_964472395.1 uncultured bacterium
CCTTTCACGGCTGTTTTATCCCACTTCCGTGTCCAAGGAAATAGGGTGCAGGTCATGATTGTTTATGGCAATCTTGACAACCAAGAAAATTCTACCTGGTCATTGATCATTCTTGATCAGGCTGGAAACAAAGTTGCTTTACTCGACGCGCCTCGGGAAAAAGGTTACATGGTATATTACCATATTGGCTTTATTCCAGAGACTAACAAAGTAGTTGGGTTCACAGAGAATACCCTTTCTATGTATGAAATCGTAGAAAGGGAGTAACATCATGAGATCCAGTGCATTGTTTGTAAGCAACATTCTCTATGCTTTTCTCCTTATAATAAGTTCTGCATGTCTGACTGATATTAGTAAAGCTCAAACGCCGACTGAAACACCAACGGATACGCCTGCCGAAACGCCTACCAAAACGCCTACCGAAACACCGACTGAGACGCCATCGGAAACCCCAACCTTTACTCCAACCCGCACCCCTGTCATTCAAACACCCGTGACTCCTGTCTTCGGCTATCTCCAATGGCCTCGTTCAGATGCTGTGCTGAATGCCGGTCTTATTAACTCTTCTTTTGGAGAATTCCGATCCACCCATTTTCATGCTGGAATTGACATTCCAGGGGGCGAGGAGCAATTCGCACTTGCTTGTGTCGATGGTATAATCCTGTTCCGCGAGAAAGGCAGAGGGAAAGCTGGAAATGTTGTTGGAATACTTGATTCAAGTTTCGCACCCTTAAGATATCTCTAACTCATCTTTTACACTTTGATTTTTGGAAGCCAATAAAGTCAATGAGTTAAGGCCACACAAAAAACTCTTGGCACTAGGTTTTCAAGTCTTATAAAATCAATACGTTACGGATCTGAAACGTGTAAACTATTGAGAAACAAGGGAAATGAATGGGGGGAATTTGACACCCACTGACAGCATCGCTCGGGAGGCTTCCGGCTGGATCTCCGATCGTATCCTGAATGTCTTGTCCTGTACTGTCAGGTCCCCTTCGTCGACCCGGTCCAATTCCTTACGGATCCGGTTCCCAGTGAAACGAATACACATTGCAGAGCATCCGGGTTTCGAGTGCTTTCAGAAAATTTTGCAAGAATGTTTATTTAACGACCGCGCTTCAAAATGCGTCTGAAGATAATGCTTGTTCATGCCCTTCGTCAGAGCGAGGCTAACACCGGTGCGAAATCGCCGGATCGATCGCGCGGGGCAACAGGTTGAAACCGAAGAGTCCCTGCTTTAGACTGATTGCATGTTTCAGAACCCGCATGTGCATGACTACAGCAAGCATGAAATCCTGCTGGAAGAATTCCGTGTCGAGAAGATTCTGGGGATCGGCGGCATGGGCAAGGTGTATCTCGTGCGACGGCTCCACGACGAAGCGCCCTTCGCACTCAAGGTGCTCCACGAAACCGCACTCAAAAGCCCCTCCGCCGAAAAACGCTTCTTCAAGGAACTCCGCACCTGGATCGATCTCCCGCGCCACCCCCATCTCGCCACCCTCTGCTTCATCCGCACCATCGACGGGCGTATCGGTATCTTCTCGGAATATCTCGACGGAGGCACACTCAGCGACCGCATCGAAACCAAAGGAATCCGTAAACTCGACCTGCTGCTCGATTTCGCCATCCAGTCCGCCTGGGGCCTCGAAGCCGCACACGCCTACCGCGTCGTCCACAAGGACGTCAAATCCTCCAACATGCTCCTCACCCGAGACGGCATTCTCAAGATCACCGATTTCGGTCTGTCCAAGGTTATCCAGACACTCGTGCAGGAAATGTCGATCAGCCCCTCACAACCGATCGGACGGACCACCTCCCGCGGCATGACCATCGCGTTCTGTTCTCCGGAGCAGTTTGCAGGGCGGAAGGCCAGTTATGCATCGGATGTCTGGAGCTGGGGCGTTACGGTCCTGGAGATGCTCACCGGAGGGGTGCGCTGGCAGTTCGGGTACAAAGCCCCCTTGATTCTGAGACAGATCCGTTCCGGCACACTTCCCGGCCCGCCGTACACCATCCCGGATTCGCTCTGGAACCTTCTGGAGGAGTGCTTCCGGGAAGACCCGAATGCGCGACACATCGCGATGAAAGATATCTCACAGAGGTTGCAGGAAATCTGGCGGGAGACGAAACGGAGACCTTTTCCGCGTCCCGATCCGGAGTATCTCAGGGAACCCGGCCGGGTTCAGTACATTCGAGAACTGCCGACGGGTTCGGACTGGAACGATCCGATCCGGTGGATGAACCGCGCCTGCGAACTGACCGGGGAGTCACCGGACAGCTTCGTCGATCCCGCGGAAGGAGAAATCAGCAGGACAAAGCATGCTCGCATGATCCGGGATCTCGAGATCTTTACGGAAGTCGAGAAAAAGTATCGGATCCTGATCGACCTCGGCCGACGAGACCTCCTGGCGGAATATGGACGTGTGCTGGATCAGAAAGGAATCATTCAGCGGGGATTGGGCGACCTGAACGGCGCGATGGAAACCTTTCTGCTGGCCGAAAAAATCCTGACAGCCGAGATCAATTCCGCTAGCCAACCCGATCTCGATCTTCTGCAACTTCGCATCCGGATCGTGAACCAGCTCGGTTTGGCGTATCTGCACAAGGAAGATCTTGAACACGCCGCGGAAACCTATCGAACGAGTATCCGATTCGGAGAAGAACTCGTTTACCGATATCTGGACTCGGGACACGCCTGGCTCTTGACGTCCGCTCAGCAAAACCTGGCGATCACCTTTTTCAGAACAGGTCGCATCCGCCAGGGAATCGACCTGTGCCTCCAGAGCATCCGAATCGCCGAAGATCTCCTGAAGCCCTCCGCCTACCCGCACACGGACACACTGCTGTTCAATTCCTATATGAATATGGCCTTCGGTTACTGGAGTCTGAATGAACTGGACCAAGCCGAACGTGCGATCGGGCTCGCGTCACGTCATGCGGATCAGATGGCGGTGAGGGACAGTTCGATATCCACCCTTCAGACTCAGGCAACTTGCCACGGAAACTGGGGATTGATCCTGGTTTCCCGCAGGCAATACCGGAAAGCCGTCACGCGGTTCGAGGCATCGATCGAAATCCTGACACGACTGCTCCATCATGAGGGGTTTTCAAAATTCAAGCAGAAACTGGCAGAAACCTACATGAACCTCGCACTCGCCCTGGGGAAACTGAACGATACCGAAAAAACGAAAGAAGCATTCGAGAAAAGCCTTGTCTATCACAGGGAATTCAGCGTGAGCTTCGATTCCCTGCAACACGACATTGAGCACGCGAAAGCGCTCGTTGAAAAAACCGCGTTCGAAATAAGATACAAAGATTATGAAGCCGCTCGGATCTCCCTTCAGGAAGCGCTCGCGATCTATGCCCGATACGACTCGATTCCGTCAAAGATCCAGGACGACGTGTCTTACCATCGCGCCAGAATCTATCGTCTTTTCCTCGCCACGCAGAAAGACGAATCCGCGTGTCTGAACGCCGACCTGGAAGCGATCCGGCGGGAGATTGAACAGAAGATGGCGGAATCCGAGAATCCGGAGTGGAAACTTGTCATGGAATCGATCGACACCCTGTTCCCCGGCATCTGACCGGAGAAAACGCACCGGGCCACGGCGCCTTTCAATGATTTTTCAGTAAAAACGGACCCAGCAGCATCGCATCGAGCCGACTCGCCGTAAACGCCCTCAGCGCATCCATCGGCGTCATCACGATCGGCTCCTCATGCATGTTGAAACTCGTGTTCACCACCGTCGGAATCCCCGTCTTCCGATAATAAGCCTCGACGATCGCCGCATATTCCGGATTGTCCTGCGCGGCAATCACCTGCGGCCGCGCCGTGCCGTCGACGTGCACCACCGCCGGGCACTGTTTCTTCATCGCGTCCGTGCACGCGAACGTGATCGTCATGAACTTCGAGGCCCGCTCGGCCCCCTCATAATCGACATAGCAATCCCCGGCAAACCGTTCGAGCGTCACCGGGGCGAACGGCATGAATTCGGACCGTTTGAGCTGCCTGTTGAGCCAGTCGTTCACCGAAGGATCGCTCGCGTGATACATGATGGTGCGGTTCCCGAGCGCTCGCGGACCGAACTCCATGGGGCCCGAACACCGCGCCAGAACCTTGCCCTGCGCGAGCAACTCCGCGGCAGCCTCCGCCGGATCGGCCGGTTCTTCGTACGTGACATTTTCGCGGACGAGCAGATCCCGCACCTCATCCGCTGTGAACGAGGGACCGAAATAGACCGTCGAAAAGGGATCGATACCGGTGCGTCGGGGATGTCGATCGAGCGCTGCTCCCAGTGACAGCCCGGCATCGCTCATCGCAGGCTGAATGAAGATGCGACGGAATCCGAGCTGCTTGATTTTCTTGTTGAGCGCCACGTTGGCGAACACGCCACCCGCAAGCGCGATATCATGGGCGGCCGGATCCGGTATTTTTTTCCTGAGGAGATCCAGCACGTCGCGTTCCGTCAGATACTGGATGGCGAAACTGAGATCCTCGCGGGAGAAGTCTTTGAACCGGGTCTGCCGATCATGCATCAACTCCGCACGCCCCTCATCCGATATCACCTGATAGGCCTGTGAGGTGGAAAGAACGCGTCGCCGATCCGTGCGCCAGCTTTGCCTGAGATACTGTTCGAGTGCGTCGATGCAGGCTTCGTTGTAAGTGCCGTATGCCGCCAGACCGGTAATCTTGCCCGGGTGTCGGAGGGGGTGGAATCCGAGCATTGCCGTGACTTTTTCGTAATCGCGCCCCGTGGTCATCTCGTTGTGATACGCCGCGAAGGTGCGATGGAGACCCTCGGGGCCCGCATCGAACAGACAGCACGAGTAGCCGTCGCCTTCGCCGTCCAGCGTCATCACCTTGCACCGCTCGAACCCGCTCGGATAAAACGCACTCGCCGCATGCGCCACATGATGCTCGATGTTGTCGACCGGCCAGGCCGGATCGATCCCGGCGACGCCGGCATGCGTCTCAAGGGTACGGCCGCGGATCAGTTTCTTCATGCCGACCTGCAGCCAGACACCGAAACGAGGGGCGGCGAGTCCTTTCCGGAAGCTGTTCACGAAGAACAGCAATTCGCGGAGGGCTTTGGCGCTTGTTCCGAGACGCGGGGTGGCGAGCCGGACATCGCGGGGAGCGAACCGATCGATCACGTATCGAAGGGCTTTTTCAGGGAAGCCCGCATACATCTTGATCCGGTTGAACCGCTCCTCACCCGCGGCAAAGAGCACCCGGCCGTCTCCATCCAGAAGCGTCACATTGGCATCGTGTCCGGCATGTATTCCCAGAAACATCGGACCGTTCATGCGTCCGCTCCGTCCGGATCACCCGGCATCGTGCATTGAATACTGTTCCCGCCGGCAATGATCACACCGTCCAGATCCCGGGACGAATCAACGACGCAGCCCTGCGTGACGAGCGACCGGGAGATCCGGATGGGGCGCCGGATCACAACGCCGTCACCGATCACGGACTGAGTGATCCCGACGCCTTCCGCGATCGAAACACGCTCACCGACGGCGGAATCCAACCCGAGATGCTTGAGGAGTTTCAGGTTGCATTCGAGAAGGTCACAGGGAACCGTGACGTTCATATCCCACTCGACCGTTTCGGCGGGATAGACCGGTGCGCCGTCTTCAATGAGCATCTGGATCGACGTCGTGATTTCGTATTCATCGCGCATCGCCGTCCGCGGCGTGCGACGGATCGCATCGAAGATGGGCAGGTCGAACAGATAGATACCGCAGCCTTTGAGATTATCCTTGACATAGCGGGGCTTTTCGACGACGCGGGTGACGCGGCCGGTATCATCGAGAGACACCGCGAAATTCCGGCGGACGAATTCGGGATTCGGCTCCCGTTTCACCGCCAGGACAGCTGCGGCACGCCGATCCATGAAGATTTGAAGCATCTGATCGAGATTTTTCGGGACCAGAAAGATATCTCCCAGGAAGAGCAAAAAGGGCCGGTCGATGTCGTCTTCGAGCTGGTAGACCGCGTGGGCGATTCCGAGCGGCTTCTCCTGGATCACATATCGGATCGAGACGCCGAAACGAGCTCCGTCGCCGAAGTATTCCATGATGTGGCGTCCGAGATGCCCGACGACGATGACACAACGGCGGATTCCGATCGATTTCATGTATTCCAGTTGATGCTGGATGATCGGTTTGTTGCAGATCGGCAGGAGCGGTTTGGGCTGGTCAAAACTCAGAGGTCTCAGGCGCGATCCCTCTCCGGCCGCCAGAATCACACCAAAGAAATCCGATGAATTCATGAATCAAAGACTCCGGATGACACGCTGTCTGAAGAGTCCGAATTTGATTCGGAGATACAAGAGGAATTTGAGCATCGACAGCGCGGTTCTGAATGTGGCGAGTGATGAGCGGCCGCCCCGGCGCGGCGAGTGTGTGACAGGCGCTTCGAGAACAGTAAATCCCAGCAGCGGGGCCTTGAGCACGATTTCGGTGGGAATCTGAAACCCTCGAGCTTCGAGCGGCATGGCCCGGATCCGATCGCCCCGGCAGACTTTGAACGCGCAGTTCGTGTCCTTCAGCGGTGTGCCGAATGCGCACCGGATCATCCGATTCATGACCCGGTCGGCAAACACCTTGATGAAACTGTCGCGCTTGGCGCGTCGATAACCCGTCAGAATGTCCGTTCCGTCGCTCATCTGTCCGAGTAGCTCCGGAAGTTCTCCGATATCGAACTGACCGTCCGAATCGATGGTCACGACCAGATCGCCGGTCGATGCCCCGATGGCGTCTGCCAGAGCAGCGCCATACCCTTGATTGGGAGAGTGCGTGATGACAACGAGTGCTGAAAATTCGTCCTTGAGCCGTTCCAGAATCGCAGGCGTGCGGTCGCGCGATCCGTCGTTGCAGACTACGACTTCGCCGATGATGTTATTTTGCCGGAAAACTGTGAAACAATTCCGAACGGTCGCTTCGATGACGTCCTCTTCGTTATATGCCGGCATGACAACGGAAATGCGCATGATCGATCTCTCCCGTTCGAGCGCCGAGTGAAAGAGTGAATGTAGTGTGGGCCTTGACTTTTGTCAAGAAAGTGCGCTCCGGAAGGCATGTCGCGCGTTGACAGCGGGAATCGATTCGGGATATCCTCGACATCCATGAACACCGAACGACCTCTTTTGTCCGTCATCATCCCGATTCTCAATGAAGCCGCCACGATCCGAACGATCATCGATCGGGTTCAGGCTGTTCCGGTCGACAAGGAAATCCTGATTGTCAATGACGGATCCACCGATGGAACGGCGGGCGTCATTGATGCGATGAGCGATCCGAACATCCGGGTGTTTCATCATCCTCAGAATCGCGGCAAGGGAGCGGCGATCCGGACCGCCATTCCGCACGTCCGGGGCCGTTTCGCCGTCATTCAGGACGGTGATCTGGAATACGATCCCCAGGACTTCCTGAAGATGCTCGATGTCGTCCAGTCGCGCAACGGTCGAGCCATATTCGGGTCCAGAATCCTGTCGCACTCCAGAATGTCGTATCTGCGGTATTGGATCGGTGGACGCGGTGTGACCTTCTTCACGAACCTCTTTTTCGGTTCACGCCTGACGGACGAGCCGACGTGCTACAAGATGATCGAGAGTGATTTGCTGAAATCACTGGATCTGAGGACGGACGGATTTGAGTTCTGTCCCGAAGTGACGGCGAAACTGCTAAATCGCCATATCGAGATTCTGGAAGTGCCGATCACTTATGCGCCCCGTTCGATAGAGGAAGGCAAGAAAATCCGCTGGAAGGACGGAGTCATCGCACTGTGGGTCCTTCTGAAACTGCGTCTGACCGGGAGGTGATTGAGTCGTGGCGCCGCGAGTGATGGGTCGAATCCGCAAAGCCGTCATCCCCGTCGCGGGGCTCGGAACACGACTCATGCCTGCGACCCGGGTCATCCCCAAACCGATGCTGCCCGTCGTCGATGCGCAGGGTCAGGCGATTCCCCTCATCCAGCATCTGGTCGAGGAAGCACTGGTTTCGGGGATTGAACACATCGGTCTGGTCATCTCACCATCTCACAGAAACGCGTTCGAGCGATTTTTCCATGAAGCGCTGCCTCTTAGTTATAGTAATCCGGAGAACCGTCGGAATCCGTCGATTCAACTGTTCCGGAGACGGATGCTGAAGTTCGCGTGCCGGGTCGAATTCATCACGCAGCGTGAAGCCGGGGGATTCGGAGATGCCGTCTATCGGGCACGCTCCTGGATCGGCGGCGAGCCATTTCTGCTGATGCTGGGCGATTACATCTATCGTTCGAAATCACAGATCCCATGCGCCAGACAGATCATGGATTGCTTCTTCGAGCGGAAGATTTCGGTCGCAGGCATCACGCGGTCTCCCGCCGAGCATGTGCCCCGACGCGGAGTGGTGGCAGGGATTCCCTATTCGAGCAATCCCCGGAGGCGGCGACTGACGCGGATTGTCGAGAAGCCTTCGCTGGAGACCGCGCGGCGGGATTTACGCTGCAAGGATCTCGCGGATGACCATTTCTTCACCATGTTCGGCTGCTATACCTTCAGTCCTGCCATCTTCCGGATTCTCGAGGATGATCTCAGGGAACACAGACTTTCGCATGGTGAACTCCAACTGACCACGGCGATGGAACGGTTGCGCCGCCGGGAGGGGCTGGATGGATACGAGGTCGACGGGGAGAGTCGCGATGCGGGCAATCCGAAAGAATACAGGCAGGCGATGGGTTTTCTGTATCATTCACGGATCGCAGACGATCCGACCTATGTCTGAGCGCTGCAATCGCGAACCGGCGGCATGAATCAGATTGCGCCGCTGATACTCGACAGATTGAAATCCTCGATGCGCAATGTCGGTGTGATCCCGATCATGAATTCGGCCATCGCTTTTTCGGCCTGGCCGATGGCGGTGATGTGATTGAGCGACTGAACGGGACTGTCGTTGAACCGGAAGTTCAGCAACGGGCGTGTGATTCTGCCGTCTTCGATCAGGAAGGTGCCGTCCCGGGTCAGGCCGGTCAGCGCGACTGAATTGGGGTCGATCAGGCCGAGATACCAGAACGAAGAGATGTACACGGCGCGCGGGGTGCTCAGAATGATGTCTTCGACGCAGGAGTCGGTGCCGTCCATCACGATGTTGAGGGGGAGCGCCTGAGGTTCCCGGTTGTTTCTGACCGCCCAGTACGGCGATTCGTACAGCTTCTTCACCACACCGTTTTCAATAAACATCAGATTCGTCATCGGAAGTCCCATGCTGAACATCTTTCCGACAGATGATCCGCCGCTCCCGAAGCCGGACCCGAACCCGAGCGTCGGCAGATTGGGATGATCGTATACGCTCCTGAGCGTGACGCTGTCACCGAACAGTTTTTCGCCGATCCGTGTGCCTTTGGTGTCGTGATTCGAGAAGAACGACTGGCCCAGTTCCGCGCTGCGCTGATCCATCGAGAAGACCAGCATGGTCAGATACTCCAAGGTGGCGGCTGGGCTCAGAATGACGGTCTGACGGCCCGGAGTTCCGGGTTGCGGGTTGCACGACATCAGCGCGGTATCGATCGCACGTTCCGCCACCTTGATCGGATCGAGCAGACGCCAGTCTCCTTCGGATGAGGCGTTCTGGCCGCTGCCACCGCTCTCGGATGTCCGGGCGGTCACCCGGAGCGTCGCGGACGTATAGGGCTGATGCGCAAACAGACCCGATGTATTGGCGACGAGCAGAGTACTGTCTTCGATGGCCAGATTCCCGAAGAGGTTCACATCCCGGGCCTGCGCCAGATCGAATATGCTTCGGATCGCGTCTCCGCGGGCATCGAGCGACAATTCGGCGGTCGAACGGAACCAGGTCTGGGTCTGGGGATAATCCGGCGTCGAAACGGGTGGGAAAAATTCGGGGTTCGGCGGGGACAGCCGGGCGAATTGCACGGCTCGGGCGGCGAGATCGTCGAGTGAGGTCGGGGACAGGTCATTGCACTGGACGAGTGCTTCGCGCTGGTCGATCGATACGGCCAGGGAAATGGTCGAGTTGCAGGTTTCGAGATGCTGGGTCGTTTCATTGAGGGCGAATCGAAGGGTGCTTTCGAAGGATTTATTCAGGATCGCCGCGGCATGGTCCGCGCCGGCCTTTCTGGCTTGATCGAGCACGTATTGCAGCATCGTTTCGACATGTAGGAAATCAAAATTCATGGTGCCTGTCTCCGCAGCGTGATGTTCCTCAAACGCAACGGCGAACTGCCGTGCGTGAGCGCCGTGATCTGAACGGGTTGCCCCTTGGCGCATCCGTAGATGCCCGCAGGCCTCCATTCGGACTCTCCGCAAATCGCATCCACGGAACTCCAGAACGAAGGATTCGATCCCTCGTACGTGACGTTATACAAGGGCTCCTCGACCCGGCCATTCCGGATCCGCCGGCAGTAATCGCCTCCGAATTGAAAATTGATTCGCTGATGATCAATGCTGTAGCTGTCCATGCCATCGACGAGAATACCATTGGAGGTGTCCGCGATGAGTTGTTCGAGTGATGGGGAACCTGCCGGTCCCGGGTCGATACAGACATTGGGCATCCGGAGAATTGGGAAGGAAGACCAGTTGTCGGCATACGCACAGGCGCGACTCCGGTCGAATCCGGCCAGAGGGGCCGTATCGCGGGTCGCGGCGTAATCCATGAGAATCCCGCCAGAGATCATCGGCCAACGTCCGCACGGAACGCCGTCATCGTCGTATCCGCACGAGGCCATGCCATGGTCGCGGGTACGATCCGCCGTGACATTGAAGATCTCCGATCCGTATCGATACGTGCCGAGTTTCTCGCGGGTGGCGAACGATGTCCCGGCATAATCGGCTTCCCAGCCGAGGATCCGGTCGAGTTCGAGGGCATGGCCGATGGTTTCGTGGATGATCAATCGGGTGTGGGATGGCAGGAGGATCAGATCGATACGCTCTTCCGTCGGTTCCGGCGCCGTGAGTTTCTCGACAGCCTCCCGCGCGACCCGCGGCGCTTCCTCGAGCACCGGCTGGCCCTCGATCCCCTCCCATCCGATCTGGCGCGGACTGCCCTGATAATCCCGCGAGACGAACCGGCCGTTACCGACGGCGACCGCCGAGAAATCCACCGATGACCAGATCTGCATCTGATCCAGGAAACTGCCCAGCGTGCTGGCAAAGAGTTTGTGGCTTCGTTTGAAGTGCATCCGAGCATGCGCCTCCTGTACCGACGCGTTTTCCCGGATCCGCCCGTTGATTTCCAGAAGCAGATCGGTCTTCTGTTTCAGCGGGACACTGAAAGGATCGACCCGAACCGGAGGACGCCACTCGGCGACATAGGCCGCCAAGGGGGTCAATTCGAGGTGCCTGCGGTTGATCCGGGCGCTCAGACGCGCGATTTCAACCGCGCGCTTTCCCAGCAGAGCCGCGGCATCTTCATTCATCAATTCACCCGAAGCCTGCCCCCATGCCCCATCGATGTATGCCCGTACGCAAAGCCCCGATTCCGTACTGTCCGACAAATGCTGGATCATCTGATCTCGCGTGGCAATCACCTGCGTGTCGAAGCACCCGAATCGCGCATCCGCATAGACAGCGCCATCGAGCGCTGCTGTTTCAAGCGCCGCATCGAGAATTTTTTTCATGAGCGAATTCCAGTCCAGTCACCGAGCAGGCCGACTCCGAGAATGATCTGACGGCCGCTGCCCTCGAGAATCATCTCGCAGTTGACCCGGAATGTTCCGACGGCCGAATACGCCGCGGTCCGATCGATTCGTCCGGAACCAAGAAGGATTCCGAGCACCGAGAGATTCCAGTCTCCGTAAGCGGCGGATTCCAATGGCAGCGACACGGTCATCAGATCAAAAGAACCACTCGAAGGGTCGATCGTGCCGGGCCAGGGGATGGAAACTCCGTCGAGATTCACGAGGATCGTCGAATCGAAGGGCCAGAACAGCTGGTCGAGACGCATCGCGTCGGGCAGAATCTCCAGAGCGGATGCCTCGAGCTGATCGTTCGCATTCATCAATGCGGCAAAGACCGCATCGACCAGCGCAATCAACTGGGAGCGGGCGGCTTCCGGAAGATCGAGCGTCTCGATCAGGGCAAGCGCTTCCGCCTTCTTCTCATCGAAGTATGCCTGTGCCTCCTCACCGAATGGAATCGTCTGATCAAAACCGGTGAACACGCCGTCCTGCATCACGCCGAAATTGACATTCAGACCGATTGTCGGATAGGCGAGCGCGTAATCACCGGAAAACTCACCGGCAAATGCGGGTAACGTCAAGAATAAGAAGCCGAGAATCGCAGCGGACAAGGTTCGTTTCATGGTCGCACCTCCTCTTTCAACGAATTTAGTGAAAAGATCGTCCCGGGTCAATCTCGCAACCAGGGAAATGACGGATTTCATTCTCTTCGCAAAATGACTTGAATCTTCAAAAATTCGCGGTAAAATGCAATCCCTTTCGGCACACCATTCTGGATCCAACGCATATTCAGACAAACCGAATGCAATGGATTCAACATGTTGAGCCGAAATGGAGCAATCCGGAGGTCGCTCGATGAATTCCAATTTGAGACTCAGAATCAAAGGCCCGAACGGCGAAGAGAAAACACATGCTTTCAAAGGACGCGAGATGGTGATCGGTCGCGATCCGGAATGCGATATCCGGGTGAACGATCCGGAAGTGTCCCGCCGGCATGTCCTGCTCGGATACATCGCTCCCGACCGGATCTCCCTGACGGATCTTGACAGCACCAACGGCACTCTCGTCGGAGGCGTGCTGATTTCGACCGAAGTCAGTCTCACGCCCGGATCCAGTTTCAGAATTGGAGACACTCAGGTGTTTGTCGAACTGACCGGCGACGACTCTACCTCCATACTGCATGTCAAACTGTCGAATTCCGAGAGAAAAGCATGGGTTCGGATCCACGATGAAAAAAGCGGATCAGCCCTCAATCCGATCAAGTCGCTGTTGTTGCTGGAACATGATCTGTGGATCGAACGGGCGGGGGTGAACCAGCTCGAGACGCTGTTGACCCGGATCGCCAACGTTATGAACGCCGAAAACGGGATGCTCATCCTGGTGGACGATCAATTGAACTGGACGCGTCGTGTGCTCAGAACTGTTCGAGGGAAGAAACTGGCCTTTGCCGCGGAGGTGATCGACGAAACGCTCGCCAAGAATACCACCATCCTGATCCCCCGCACTTCGCCGCTCGTGGAGGCGGAGCTGCTCAAGGCCGACATCGGCTCGATCATCTGCGCGCCGATCCGTGACGAACATAAACTATGGGGCTGCATCTATCTCGATCGCAACGACACCGCTGACTCCTTCGACATCGAAGACCTCCGTCTCCTCAGCCAGATCGGTCATCTCACCGCGATCGCCTTCCATCGCGAACAGACCTGGAATTCGATCGCCGGCGAGCGCGATGCGTTGAGGAATGACCGGGACCGGGGTGTGCGGTTGAATCCGAAGCAATCGGACTTTCCGATCAAGACACAGAATCGAAAAACCCAGATGGTGCTCTTCAAGGCACTGAGGGTCGCCGGCAGTTCCCAACCAGTGCTGATTTTTGGGAGTTCCGGCACCGGACGGAGCGTCCTGGCCAGGCGGATCCATGCCGACAGCACCCGAAAAGATGCTCCGTTCATCGAGGTGGATTGTCCGGCGATACCGAACACTCTGATCGAAGAAGAACTCTTCGGAATGGAAAGTTCTGGCGATCCATCCACCGATCCGATCAAACGAGGATGCATCGAAACCGCTCACAACGGCACAATCTACCTGCGCGAGTTCTCCGTTTTACCGTTTTCGTCTCAGGATCGCCTCGCGGAACTGCTCACACGCGGTCAACTGCGGCGCAAAGGCGGTCAGACATCGATTCCTGTCGATGTCCGGGTGATTCTGAGCACGGATGTCGATATCAATCGCATGCAGACCTCCGAAACGATTTCAACCGAACTCTTCAACGCACTTAAAAATACAACTCTCGAAATCCCACCGCTGAAGCAACGCCCGGAAGACATTGTACCTCTCGCGCGCCATTTCCTGAGAGTTTTTCTGCCGAGCAACCGCACACTGCCGGACTTCTCACCCGAAATGATCTCAATTCTCAAACGCTATCAATGGCCTGGTAACATCACCGAGTTGAACACTGCCATGCGCTATGTCGCCTCGATCTGCGCGGATGAACGAGTCGAGATCGGCGACCTGCCGCGGGTCATTCTGGAAAATCCGGTCAAATCCCCCGAATCGACTGCATCGCTCCGAGAGCAGATGGATTCTTTCGAAGCGGAGATCATCCGGAACGCCCTTGAACGGCATCATCGTATCGTCACCCGGGCGGCCAAAGAGCTCGGGCTTTCTGAATCGACTCTCCGCTATCGGATGCAGCGTCTCGGAATCAGTTGACAGGCGGCCTCATGCGGCAAATCTCCGGCATTGAATCTCCCGTCGGACCGGAGCGGCACATCTTCAGGTACATCGGTTCATTTTTCCTGGCAATGCTCGTCCCCAGCGCCATGATCGGTCTCGCAATACTCGTGTTCTCCTCTCGAGATCTTCCAGAACCCCGCCAGAATGCTCCCATCTATCTCATCTTCCTGGATCCGCTTCCTTCTGGATCGTTCCGTCAAATCATAGGTGAAGACCGGTTACCCGCCTTTGAAGCACTTCAAACACGAGGCGTTTTGGGAACGATCGCCGACCGGGAAGTTCGCGATGAAATCGCCGCGCGCATGCAACTGGTCACGGGCAAAGATTCCGTAGATATACTCGGCGCAGGCATCCGCCTCGATCCGACGACTCGGACTCCCTGCCCCCGTTCGATCCACGCCGGAGTACGCACTGCAACCCTCCAGGAAATAGCACGCTGGAATCACCGCCCGGTTTATATCGGAGAATCATCGGACGCAGATTCACTGACACATAACGGACTTCACATCATGGAGTGGTGCCGTGGCGAAACATCTGTCGCGATATATCTGACCGACTGCAATTCCAAGCTTGCCGCGATCCAATCACGCATCCCCGAAAAAGCGGTCATGGCAGTCGTCTGCCCAGGTGAACTCCGAAAAGCGTCACATGTGTTCAGACTCAACGCCTGGCTGGCACAGCAGGGTTTTCTATCGTTCGATGGATCGGGTGGGATCGATTGGAGTAAAACCTCGGCGTTCGGCGTGAATCAGGGAGAGTACGGGATCCGGATCAATCGAAACTCGCTCTATCCGGGGGCTCCCGTGAGCGATACCGGATTCCGGGATGTACGGCGTTCTGTTGCGGCATCGCTCAAGGTATTCTGTCCGGGAAACGATGAGATTCCTTTATGCCGCACTCTGATGCATGGACAGGAACGGTATCCGGAACGACTCGACGGAGATTACCCCGACATCGAATTCGCGCCGCGCGATCCATGGACGGATCTGGCCATCGATGTCCGGAACCCCTCCGCCTGCGAGGGATCGGAGTGTCTGACCGCGAACAATTCCGATGAAACCGTCGTATTCAGTGCCGATGGAGGATTTCTGATTCTATCAGGACCTCCGTTCCAAAAAAACCGGCAATTCGGAACAGGGGCGCCCGGCGCACATCCAAATCGTTTTCACAACACGGATCTCACACCAACACTTCTGTTCGTCATGGATCTGCCGATCGGGCGAGATATGACGGGACGCGTGCTCCGACCGATTCTGTCGAATGAATGGGAAGCCAATCCGATCCGTTTCATCACCACACACGACCGGATCGATCCGCGTGTATCACAGCCGCGGTTCGATGACCTTGCGGCGGGACAAGGAGAGGGGGATGTTCGAGGAAATTGAACGAATTCTGTCATGTTATCGTCATCGGGTGGATCATATCGAGGTGCGCGCTGAAACCATCCGGACCGTTCAGTTCGCGATGAGTGACGGAGAAATACGCGCGTTGGATGACTCGGAGGAAACCGGATATTCGATTCGATGCTGCCACAAGGGCGGGTGGGGTTTCGTGTCGCTCAACCGTCCGGAAAACCTCGACTCCATGGCCGAACGTTGCATTGATATCGCCCGCAGATTGGGCCGGGATCGGACCGAACTCGCCCCGGTCGATCCGGTGCGAGCCAAGGTTGAGGTTGAGCTGATCGAAGATCCACGCAATGTACCTTTACAAAATAAAATCGACCTGTTCAGGGAATACACCGATCGATCGAAAGCCGTCTCGGATCAGATCCGGAGTGTCAAGGGCAAATACTTCGAAGTCTGGCGTGAAATCGGTTTCCTCAACAGCGATGGCACGTGTCTGCATCTGAGCAAACTCGACATGGGAGGCGCTCTGACACCTTATGCACACCGGGACGATCTGACTCAGTTTCTGACCGTCACGACCGGCAGCAGCGATGATTTCGGAGTGTTTCGGGCGATGGGGGCGAGAATCGAGGAAACGAGCCGCCGGACGGTCGAACTGCTCGACGCTCCGAAAGTCCGAGCCGGTCGTTATCCTGTGATCGCTGATCCTGTTCTGGGTGGAATTTTTGCGCACGAAGCATTCGGGCACATGAGCGAAGCAGATGAGTATCAGACGAATCCTGACATGAAAGATATTTTTATCATCGGTAAACGGTTTGGTGCAGACGATTTGTCCATTTACGACACGGGGTTGGATGTCGGAACGCGAGGATATCTTCCGTACGACGATGAAGGCGTGCCGGGCCGCAGAACCGATCTCATCCGGAACGGCATTCTGGTCGGCCGATTGCATTCCCGCGAATCCGCGGCGCGATTCGATGAAGCCCCGACGGGAAGCGCCCGCACGACCGCATATCGTTTTCCGCCGATCTGCAGGATGCGGAACACGTGCATCGATCGAGGTACAGCATCGTTCGACGAGTTGCTCGATGGAGTTGATCTGGGTGTTTATGCCATCGATTCTCACGGCGGCACCGGCGGTGAGATGTTTTCGTTCGACGCAGGATACGGCTACATGATCCGCAACGGCCGGCTTGCCGAACTGGTCCGCGATGTCCGCCTCAGCGGTAATCTCTTCAAGACCCTCAACGACATCGACAAGGTCGGATCGGATTTCAGGATCGTCGATGATGCAGGTGGCTGCGGAAAAGGTGCGCAGTACCCACTGGAAACGACCTGTTCTTCCCCTCATCTGCGGATGCAAGGCATCGTCGTCGGAGGCGCATGATGAACCGCGATCTGGATGCGATCCGCAATGCTTCTTTCCCTGCCGAGTCTTTTGAAATCGAGAGTATTGTTACGGAAATCAACTTTCAGGACAACAAACTTCACGACATTCAATCGAAGGAATCCTGCGGGGGTAGCGTACGAGTCATCGCCGACGGACGATTGGGTGTCGCCCGGGGGGATCACGGAGCGTCTCACGCCGACCTGCTCGATCGCGCCGTATCCATCTCCCGTTTCGGACGCAATGCTGCATTTGCTTTCCCCGCCGGATCGTCCGAACCGATCACGGATTACCATGGAGACCGGTCACTCGGCGTTGATACCATGCTTGAGCTGGGCAATCGATTCAATGCCGATCTGACGGCCGCGCTTCCGGGTTGGAAGTTTCTGATCATGCTGAAGCATGAGCGTGCCCGGAAACATCTGGTGAACTCGAACGGTCTGGATTGGACATTTCACACCGGCGATTTCTGCTACCATATTCTCGCCACGCTCGCCCGCGATGGAGATATCATCGAGATTCACGAAGCGCGGGCATCGTTTCCGGATGTCTCCCGGTATGAATCGGTGATCCGATCGATCCGGGAATATGCATCAGCCTGTCTGACCCCCGCCCGGATCGACGGAGGATCCTATCCCGTACTCCTGCATCCCTGCGCTCTCGGCAGCTTTCTCGAATCTCTGGATGAGGGGATCAATGCCCGCAACATTTTTGACGGCGTATCGCCATTACGAGACCGGATCGGAGAGAAGGTGATGGATGAGCGAATCTCGATCTGGGACGATCCGCTCGATCCATCGATGCCGGGGTTTTCTCCCCGGAGTGACGAAGGGGTGGCGGCCATCCGAAAACCGCTGCTACACGAGGGTGTTCTTCGCAGTTACCTCGCAAATCTCGAATACGCTGCACGTTTGAATCTGCGCGATGGCGCTAACGGTTTTCGGAGCATTCCAGACGGGTCATGTCTTCCCGGTGCAGATTCTCATATCTCCGGCACGAACCGCATCATCGAGCCCGGGAAAGTCGCTTTCGACGACATGCTGCGCGATATGAACCATGGAATTGTCGTGATTCAGAGCTGGGATGCATGGAGCGGGAATCTGATCAACGGAGACATCTCCGGGTCGCTTCATCTCGGATTTCGTGTCGAGAACGGGCGGCTTGCAGGCCGCCTGAAAGATATGCGACTTTCCGGCAACATCTACGACCTGCTCGGAAAGCAACTCGTCGATCTGTCGATCGAATGCCCGGAAACGATTCACAGCGATCAACGTGCGCCCTGGGTGCTGTTACGCGAAGTCACGGTCAGTTGATTTACCATTGCCAAGACCGGTGCGATTCGTCTACATTTTCGCGAGGAGGTACACAGGGAATGGCAAAACTGCGAATCGGCATCGTTTTCGGCGGACGATCGGGCGAGCATGAAGTTTCACTGAAATCCGCCCAATCCGTCATCAGGACTCTCGATCCGGATCACTTTGAACTCGTTTTTGCCGGCATCACTAAATCCGGCCGGTGGATCATCGGTCCCGATGCGATGGAGATCCTGCATCGAGCCGCAGATGCCAGGCTGCTCGGATCCTCGAACCAGGACAGCTCGACGTCGGATCCCGGAGGCTCTATTCTTCCGCCCGCATCGTTTTTCGAATCGATCGATGTCGCGTTTCCCGTACTGCATGGACCATTCGGCGAGGACGGAACGATACAGGGGTTATTCGAAATGGCCGGGATCGCATATGCGGGCTGCGGGGTGCTCGCATCCGCAGCCGGCATGGACAAAATTCTCTTCAAAGATGTCCTGAACGCCCGGGGAATCGCCTCTGCGCCATTCGTGAGTTGTCTTCGGCACGAATGGACCACATCGCCCGACTCGATTCTGAACGCAGCCGAACAATCGTTCGGGTATCCGATGTTCTGCAAACCAGCCAATCTGGGGTCGAGTGTCGGGATATCCAAATGCCGTTCCCGTGAGGAACTCCGGGCCGGAATCGATCTCGCAGCCGAGTTCGATCGACGTATTCTCATCGAGATGGCGGTTCCGAATGCCCGTGAAATCGAAGTTTCCGTGCTTGGGAATGATAACCCCGAGGCGTCGGTTCCGGGTGAAATCATTCCGAGCAGGGAGTATTACGATTATCAGGCCAAGTATCTCGATGACGGATCAACCGCGTCACGTCTGATCATCCCGGCGGATCTTCCGGAGGAGACAACACGCAGCATCCGGGAGTTGGCAATCGAAGCTTTCGAGGCGGTCGACGGGTCCGGCATGGCCCGGGTCGATTTCCTGGTCAACGCAGCGACACATGAGATCTATTTGAACGAAATCAACACGATTCCCGGATTCACGTCGATCAGTATGTACCCCAAGCTATGGGACGCAACCGGACTTCCCTACCCCCGGCTCGTCGAACGCCTGATCGAACTGGCGATCGAACGACATGCGGACCGAGACCGGAACCGGGTTGCATTTCACCTGGAGGCTTGATCGTTGGCCCGCAATGGGAAGCGAATCGGAATTCCCGGCCGCCTCGAACGCGTCAGCGATTCGTCGGTAACCGGCGTGATCGGATTTCGGCTCGCGCCTTCATGCCGAGTAACCGATTCCGACCTTCTCCGGAAAGCCATTCTCTCTGCCCGTTGCTGCTATATGAATGCGGCCGCACGAACGATGTATCGAGCGCCCGAGGGGGATTTCCCGGAAACTACATTCTTCAACTTCGTTCTGGATTTTCCGGAGAATCAAGAGATCATCGAACAATTCATCCGGGATCAGTTCACCCTCGCGGGAGCTGTTTTGCGTGAACGCGCATTTGACGGCTCGGAACGCTATTTCATCACCAGCCTCCAGGGCATTCACCGGGCAGACCGCCTGACGGCCATATGGGGCACGAAAACGGATATCACGGAATGGAAGGTATCCGAGATGGCCCTGCGTGAACGCGAGGAACGCTACAGACTCACGATCGACTCCCTGTCCGACATGGTCCATGTGGTCGACCGATCCTTCCGGATCATCCTCGCCAATACAGCGACACGCAGAGCCATTCGGGAATACAACCCGGAAATCGATACCATCGACGGATCGAATCTGTTTCATTGCTTCCCGTTCCTTGATAACCGGATCCGCGACGAGTATCTCCGAGTCATGCTGACACATTTGCCGCTTCGGACGATGGAATCGACTCGGGTCAGAGATCTCGACATCTGGACCGAAACGCACAAGTTTCCGGTTATGGACGACGCCCAGCGACTGTTCGGCGTGATCACGATCATTCGCGACATCACGGCTATTAAACGAGGCGAGGAAGCACTTCTGAATGCGGAACGGCAATACCGGGATCTGGTCGAAAATCTCGAAGACGCCCTGTACCAGGTCAACCGGGATGGCGTGATCGAGTTCATTTCTCCGGCCATCCACGCCATCACCGGGTACACTCCGGAAGAAGCTCGAGGACACCACTTCCTCGAGTTCATCCCGGAATCCGAACGGGAGGAGGTCATATCGTTTTTCCAATCTCTGAAAGAACGAATGAAAGTCTCCCGAAGATTCCACGTCGTCAGGAAGGATGGCTCGACCTGCCCCATACGTGCATCGTTGCGGGCGATCATCGAAAATGGCGAATATCTCGGAGTCCGGGGGGTCATCGAGGACATGACCGATCAGGTCAAGGTCGAGCAGGAGAAGGAACGCCTCCACCAGCAACTCGTGCGCTCCCAGAAACTCGAGGAA
This sequence comes from uncultured bacterium, assembly GCA_964472395.1. Classification (GTDB taxonomy): domain Bacteria; phylum CSSED10-310; class CSSED10-310; order CSSED10-310; family CALFER01; genus CALFER01. The sequence continues at coordinate 20,883 of CAYYMM010000046.1, forward strand.
ATCGGGATTCTGGCCGGAGGCATCGCACATGACTTCAACAATATGCTGACGGTGATTCAGGGGCACAATCAACTCGCCATGATGGACCTTTCCGAGCATCACCCCGCCCACGCGGAACTCAGGCACATCCAGCAGACCCTGACGCGTGCCTCCAATCTCACACGCCAACTCCTCATCTTCAGCAGGAAGGAGTCGGTCCAGTTCCGTACCCTTAACCTGAACGCTACGATTCAAAACATGTTGAAGATGATCCGGAGGATGATTCCCGAGAACATCGAGATTCGGACGGAATTGAATGATCAACCATGGACGTTGCTCGGGGACGAGGGAACGATCGAACAGGTTATACTGAACATCTGCGTGAACGCTCGAGATGCCATGCCGGAGGGGGGAACGTTGATCATCTCGACGGATGCCGTCGTATTGACCGATGCGGACTGCCGTCGTTATCCCATGGCCTCGCCGGGCAATTTTTCAAGGATCACATTCACAGATTCGGGGGTAGGGATTTCCGCCCAGAATCTGGAGCGGATTTTTGATCCGTTCTTCACAACCAAGGAGAAAGGCAAGGGAACCGGTCTCGGACTGTCGATCGTGTATGGCATCGTCAAGCAGCATGGTGGCTGGCTTCGCGTCAACAGTGAACTCGGTCAGGGTTCACGATTCGAGGTCTTTTTTCCGGCCGGAAAAGCGATCTCGACATCGGCACCCGTCGACGAATCGCCGGAGAAAATGCTCCGCGGCACGAGCGAACGGATTCTGCTGATCGAGGATGATGCATCCGTGCGTCAGCTTCTCCAGCGGATCCTCGACAAGCACGATTACACGGTTTTCGCGGCCGACACCATCGAACGGGCCAGGGAGATTCTCGATCAGGAACAGGGCCGATTCGATCTGCTGTTCACCGATGTGGTGCTTCCGGACGGGAACGGTATCGTATTTGCCAGAGAAATGCGGAAGCGGTACCCCGAGTTGCCCGTGCTGTGCGGAAGCGGGTATCCCGCAAAGGTCGCGCAGATCCCGGAATCCGAACGGTCACAGTTCCGGATTCTGCTCAAACCATACCGACTGACTGAACTGTTGCAGGAAATTCATCAGAGAATCAAACGGGCGAGGGCCTGATCCGCGGAACCGGGTCAATTATCCGTTGTGGCGATCGATCGCCATTGCATATGCCGTCTCATACGCATCCGCGCTCCGCTCCCATGAAAAATCCTGTCGCATCGCCTTCCCGATCATCATGGCCATGTGATGCGGCCGGTCATAATAAGTACTGACCGCCCAGCCGATCGTGTAATACAACGCATGCGTCTCGGGATCGCTGAACTTGAATCCAGTGCCGTTTCCCGAGCGCTCATCGTAGTTCTCGACCGTATCATCCAACCCTCCTGTCGCGCGCACGATGGGAAGGGTTCCGTATCTGAGGGAATAGATCTGGTTCAATCCGCACGGTTCGTACATGGACGGCATGACGAAGAAATCGCTCCCGGCTTCAATCCAGTGAGCCAGTTCATTGCTGTATCCGATATAGGTTCCGATCCGGCCGGGAAATCGTCCCGGGAGAGCACCGAAGAATGCCTCGAGTTTCCGATCACCAGATCCGAGCACCACGAACTGGACCCGCATATCCCGCACGACTCGCTCGATAACACCCGCCAACAGGTCGAGTCCCTTCTGATCGACAAATCGACTCACCACACCGATGATCGGAATCCCGGGGTCGACATCGAGATTCATCCGCTGCTGCAACTCACGCTTGCACACAGCCTTGTTCGTCCGATCATCCGAACTGAAATTGGCCGGGATCAGACGATCCGTTTCCGGATTCCACTCACTGTAATCCACGCCGTTGAGTATCCCGAAGAACGCCGCTCCCTTCCTGTGGAGGGGTTCCGCCATCCCGTAGGACAGTCCCGATGTCGTGATTTCACGCGCATAGGTCGGACTCACCGTGTTGACGACATCCGCAAACGCGATCCCGCCCTTGAGAAAGTTGATCCGGCCATGATCTTCGAACCTGTCCGGGGTCAGGTTGCCCCATTGAAGTCCGATGTAATCATAATTTTCAACACCGTAAATCCCCTGATACGCGACATTATGGATCGTGAGAACGGATGCGGCGCGCCCGAGAACTGAATCGTTCCAGTGCCATACTTTCAAGTAAGCAGCCGCCGGTGCGGTCATCCAGTCGTGCGTGTGGATGATATCCGGCGAGAATGTCATGTCGCGACAGAGTTGCAGAGCGGCACGGGTGAAGAACGCGAATCGGCGCGGGTTGTCCCGGAAATCGTTCATCGCGGCATCATGATACAAACCGGGTCTGCGGAAGTAGGTATCGTACTCAATGAAGAAAACCGGCACGCCGGACGGCGTGATATGCCGGAACACGCTGCACCACTCCAGGGTGTTCCCCCCCATCCACACGCCCATCGTCCCCATGAAACGCTCGATCGGATACCGGTCGAACCGAATATCGGAATACTTCGGCATGATCACAATCACATCATGCCCGCGAGCTCTCAGAACTGCGGGCAAAGACCCGACCACATCGGCTAGTCCGCCTGTTTTGGCAAACGGCACACATTCCGATGCGATCATGGCAATCCGAAGCGGGTGAGTCATTGTTGATCCTCCGGGGTTAACCGATGTTGTTCCTGTTCCTGTGATGGCACCCACGCAAACGATAGCAGATCATGCCAATCCGCCACAACGCCGATCCCGTTCCACTGTGTGAAGACCGCTTCATACGCCTTGCCGGGTGTGTCGAGCCGCCCGATCAGTATCGGTTCGAACGGCGAGCGGATATCATACATTCGGACCCCGTATATGTAATCCCCGAGCAACAGCATGCTGCCCCTGACGGAAACTCCCTTACAAGTGGCAAGTGGCACAAAACTACGCCGCACAGGCTTTGCCGGATCGGTCAGATCCAGGGTAATCAATCCTGAGTTAAAATCCGCGACATACAGCGCTCCGTTTCCTATCGTGACTCCTTCGGGTGCAGTAATCCGTTCGTCCCGGGATGTGATCGCAGGATTCGCAGGATCCGAGATATCAATCGTGTAAAGGCCTCCGTTGACCGCACATACATAGACATACCGGTCGGAGACAAACAGATCGGTCGCCCATCCGTCGAGAGCCATGGTTGAGATGAGCCGGAGCGCGGACCGATCCGAGATGTCGATCTGATGGACCCCGTGAAACCAATCCGCCACCCATGCCGTATTCCCGTGAAGACTAACGCCCGACGCCCTTCCCGGTGATTTCCAGTAGCCGTGCGCCTTGAGCCGGGACGGATCCGAGACATCGATGATTTTAAGTCCGTCGTAGTCGACCACGGCCATGGTATCACCCGAGACATCGATACCGACCGCATACACAAATCCATCAAGACTTCCGAGAGGAGTCAGACGGGCCGAGGCATCGATCCGGCAGACCTGGACACCGGCCTTCGTCCGGGCGGTGAAAACGAGATCTCCGGAACAGACGACATCCGTCAGGAGCGATTCGAGTTCGAAGCTGGATGCGACCGCAAGTCGATTGTTCTCGACAACCAGTTCATGCCAACCCCAATCATTGTCAGACGCGATGATCCCGCCGATTTCCTTCCGAATCACCCGTCCCTCGCTGGATGCCTTGAGTTGAGACAGCTCCGTGGGATGCTCGGGATCCGTCAGATCGATGAGATGAAACGCCTCGGTTGCGGCAACAATGGCCATCGTATCTGTCACGAAATCCACCGATCGTGTTTCCTTGGGAAAAGGCACTGTCGCCAGGGTTTCGGGAACGCCGGCACGCTGATCCCGAAGAATGACCAAACCCTCCTTCTGGTCAGCGATCAGATGCAGTCCTTTTCGGTGACTGCTCCACACTGCGCGCATCGCGCTGTCCGAAGACCACAGCAATCGGGGTTGTTTCGAGTCTGCCAGATCCCATGCTTGATACCCTCCGGTCATCGCGCTGATGTAGGCAGTAGAACCCTCAATTACTGCATGAACAGGCTTCCCGGCAATGTCCGGAACGGTTTCGACGATCGGCATCTGAAGGTATTCCTGAGCGGACGGTGGTATCTGAATCAGGGCAGCGCCCGCACTGTGTCGGCACACCAGTACGGTGTTCTTCCCGACACGCGCGCAGAATCGGGCTGAGTGCAATATAGGCCAGGTCGCGCACACCGCTCCGGATGCGGCATCCAGCACCGTTACTCCGGCATAATCGTCCGCAACCCATAATCGATTCCCGACCCGGCACACACTCCAGGCATGCCCTGGCGTGTCAAACGCTCCGGTTCGATTCCATATTGCCTCACCATTCTTTTCAAAACGATCGACTCCCCTCACCGTCGCCATGAACACCGTCCCATCCGGGGTCGCTTCAAAATCCAGGAATCGCCCGGTCCGGAACTGTGTGTCGATCGGGGTGCATTCGTACGTGATGGCTTCCTTGTCGACGGCGACCGAATCGGAAGACAGATCCACGGGGAAGAGCAATCCCGGGGCATGTGGTGAGGAGGAGTCCGTTGACTTGTCAACCGTGGGAGATTGGGTGCATGCGCTGATGATAAAAACGAGCAGGATCGTGATCGATCGCAGGTTCGAAAACCGTTTCATGCGATCAACATCGACAAAGTACACGAACGGCGGCGTCGGCGAGCCGGTCGAGGTCGATCCGATCGAGGCAATACGGATCGGGGCAGGCGCGTTTCCAGCACGGCCGGCACGGCACATCCGCCAGGACCATCTCGCCGCGCTTATACAGATCGATCTCGACATCACAGCTCAGCGTGAACCATGTCGCGACGGGCACCTTCAGGGCGATGGCGGCATGCAATCCGAACGTATCGGCGGTCAGGCAGGCATCGCAGGCGGCGATGTAATGCAATCCCCGTCGAATCCCTTCGGACGTCGGAGTTTCGACAACGCGAGAATCGTTCAGTTCGCCGGCGATGCGATGGTTGAGATCCGCTTCGGTTTTACCGCCCAGAAGTAGGAGACGCATATCCCGGCATCGCGGATCGTCCAGCACTTTTGCAAGAACGTTGATCAGGTGATGGACGGGTAGTTTTTTGTTCGGAAACAGGTCACTGCAACCGGTATTGACGCCGAGCGCACGACGGGAATCCGACAAGCCGAGATCATTTCGGTAGCGGTCAACATGATCGCGTTCTTCCGGAGTGAATTCCAGGATGTATTCATGGTGCCGGAACGGATACCCGAGTCCCTCGGCGAGAATCTGCTGTCCGGTCTGTCGGTTTTTCCTGAATTTCAGATCGTCATCCAGCCCTAGTCGATAGGCATACTCGAATTCGGCATTCAGCGGGATTACGACGCCATGCGGATCGAGACCGAATCCGCGTTTTTCCTTCGCCGGAATGCTCATCGCGACGGCGGTCGATTTTCGGTCGCGGTCGCACGACAGCACGAGATCGAATTCCATGAAACGAAGGAAGGAGACGGAATCGAGTGTGTACGGAATGATCTCATCGACGAGGGGATTATTGAAAAGCAGAGGCGTGGCGGATGGAGATGTGAGCCAGCGGATGGTGCTGTCGGGATGGATCTCCTTGAGAGTGGGGAGGAGTGCGGTGGTCATGAGAACATCGCCGAGTGCGTCGAGGTTGATGATGAGAATGCGGGTACCCTGAGGTCGGAATGACCGGCATGTTTCGCACAACCACCCTGGCCTGCAGGGTTTGTATCCGTTGAAGTCTTTGCAATCGAACCGATAGTCCACGCGCGCCTCCGGAAAGTACGGATAAGGTCTTGACCGCCGGGCTGGTCGGTCGGAACTGAGAGCATAATGCGCGGCACAAATGCAATCAAGAGCGAATCGCCGATCCTGGATCGGAAAAGGAACCGGGCCTATGGTATGATTTTTGCTGTTTTAAGATCTGCTTATGGGAGCATGCGGACATCGTCCAATTGTTTCTTGCACATCGACATGAACACAGGAAGGAGTTGCCATGGTCCGATTTCATCACTACCTCATTCTGGCCGTTCTGATCGGAGCGGCCCTGCCGGTGTGGGCGGCATCCCCTGCGGATCCGAATACAGCGGCCATACAAGAAGCGCTTCGCATCGTCGATCGAGACGTGATCGATCAGTTGAAAACCCGCGGATATGCGGACTATTTCATTGTTCTTGCCAGCCAGGCGGATCTCGGCGGCGCCAAACTGCTCTATGAAAAAACCGACCGTGGCCGATGGGTCTTCGAAACACTGACGCGATTCGCCGATCAGACCCAGGCTCCGATCATTGCCGAACTCAAACAACGCGGCGCGACGTATCGAGCCTACTACATCCAGAATATGATCCTGGTTCGTGACGGCGATTATGATCTCCTGCTCGATATGGTCACTCGAAATGATGTCACCGTCGTGCGCGCTAACCGGAAGGTCACGATTACGGAACCCCAGCCATTGCGGTATCCGGCCAATACTCCGGCGCGCGCCCCGGAATGGAACCTCAGCCATATCGGCATTACCGATGTCTGGGCTGAGGGAATCACCGGAGAAGGCATCGTCGTCGCCAATCTCGATACCGGCGTCGACTGGGATCATCCTGCTTTGAAACAGAAGTATCGCGGCTGGAACGGTTCGACAGCCAATCACGATTACAACTGGCATGCCTGCTCGACGGATTCCACCTGCCCCAACGCCTCAATTCCGTGCGACAACGATCAGCATGGCACGCACACCATGGGAACGATGGTCGGTGATGATGGCGCGGGCAACCAGGTCGGCGGCGCTCCGGGCGCCAAATGGATCGCCTGCGGACATCTTGAAGATGAAGCTGGGTTTCATGAATGCTTCGAATGGTTCCTGGCTCCGTATCGAACCGGTGAGCAACCGTCACAGGGTCTGCCTGAAATGGCTCCGGATGTGGTCAATAACTCGTGGGGTTGGCCGACCGGCGGAGGCGATTACCAGTATGCTCCGGATATCGATGCCTTGCAGGCCGCAGGCGTGTTCATGGAATTCAGCGCCGGTAACGAAGGGGATGACTGTACGTCCCTTCGGAGCCCCGGTGATTATCCGCAGGTCCTGACCACCGGCGCATCCGATGTTCAGAACCGGATCGTGTCCTATTCGTGGACCAGTTGGTGGGGTTCGAGCCGCGGGCCGGCAGCTTCCGGCATTCCGGGCGCACCGAACTTCATCAAACCGGAAATCGTGGCACCGGGGTATGATATCCGCAGCAGCGTACCGGGAACGGGTTATGAAGGCGGCTGGGGTGGCACATCGATGGCCGGCCCGCACACCTGCGCCGTCGTCGCGCTGATGTGGTCCGCCGCGCCGTCTCTGATCGGTGACATCGAAGCAACCCGCCAGATCATCCTCGACAATGCCTACACGGAAATGGGCGGAGCCGGTTACTGGAATCAGACCTGCAATGGCATCAATGCAGCCACAACCGTCCCGAATCATGTCTGGGGCTGGGGTCTGATCGATGCATACGCCTGCTACGAAGCGCTCGCCGGGGTGTACCTCGATCGAGGCGCATACATGCTGACCGATACCATCGGCATCATGGTCCGGAATCGCGATGCGTCGGGATCGGTTCAGGTCCTGATCGAAAGCTCGACCGAGCCCACGCCTGAAACCGTCACTCTTCCTGAAATTTCAACCGGAGTGTTCTCGGCATCCATCCCCTGCGCTCCCGGCACGCCTTCGTACGGCAATGGCATTCTCTCCGTTTCCCATGGCGACCAGGTTCTTGTTAACTACGCCGCTCTCGACCGGGCTGACGAAGCCATTATCGACGGTGTCGTACCCGCGATTTCGAATGTATCCATCGAAGAGATCACGGATTCGACCGCGATGATCACATTCAACACGAACGAACCCTGCCAGGCGACACTGCACTACGGAGAAGGCATCACGAATCTGACTTATCAAGAAGACGGACTGAGTCAGAATCACTCGATACTCCTCGAAGGTCTCAACGATTGCGCCGGTTATCTGATGGATATTGAAGCCGCCGATCAGGCCGGCAACACGGTTTTCGACAACAACGGCGGCGCTCACTATACGTTCATCACCCAGGAACTCGTGACGCTCCTTGCAGCGGATATGTCCACCAATCCGAACTGGACGATCAGTGGCGGCCAGTGGGCATGGGGTCAGCCGACCGGACAGGGCGGTGATCCGACCGGCGGGTACACGGGCTCGAACGTCTATGGATACAATCTGAACGGTTCCTACGCCAACAGCATTCCGGAATACTACCTGACGGCACCTTCCATGAACTGCTCCGACACGTCCTACGTATCACTGAGTTTCTATCGGTGGCTGGGCGTCGAGAGCGCGACATGGGATCATGCGAAAATCCAGATCACCTCGAATGGTTCCACGTGGAACACCGTCTGGGAACACACCGGTTCGTCCTTCCAGGACACAGCCTGGACGCATGTGGAATACGATCTCTCATCATGGGCCGCCGGTAACTCGAATGTGCAGATCCGTTGGGTCATGGGCGCAACCGATTCCAGCGTCACCTACAGCGGCTGGAACATCGACGATGTCGTCGTATCCTATACGGTTCCGTGCGGAAACCCCACATCGACACCGCAACCCACCTATACACCCACCGCCACACAGCCTCCGACTGCCACCTATACCCCCGCTCCAACCTATACCCCGGTTCCGACCGCGACTCCGCAATTCACCTACACACCCGAACCGACCGCGACTTCAACCAATACGCCCGTCCCGCCCTCCCCGACACCAACACCGATCGCACAGCGCGGCATGAATCTGATGATGGACGATATGGATCTCACCATGGGAGAACATTTCCGGCTGCATTTCTCGATCGGAAACCCGGATGCGACGGACATGCCCTGTGACGCCTATATTCTGCTCGGAGTCTACGGCATGTACTGGTCCTGGCCGTCCTGGTCCGATGTCACGACGAATCTCGACAAGAAATCCTTCTCGATTCCATCGGCCTCAGTCCATTCCGAAACCGCGCTCGAATTCGACTGGCCCTCCGGTGTCGGATCGGCAAGCGGTCTTCAATTCATCGGCGCCACCTTCACCCCGGGCGCATGGACGCTGATCGGAGACGTCCGGATCATCGAATGGCAGTATCACTGATCCCTTAGAGATCCCTCCGGATTCTCTGCTGTCATCAATAATGAAAGGCCCGAACCTCGGTGTTCGGGCTTTTTTTTTAAGCCTTTTCTTTTTCGCCTGAACACCAGCTTCAGGTTCTACAGGATCGACCATTATCAAAAATGGATCAGAGCTTCTCCACACGATCGATTTCGTCACCCACAAACCGTATCAATTCCTCGGCAAATGCCCCGTGAAACCGGAACGTGAGTCCCGCGGCTTCATACAACTCGGGGATCGACTTCGAGTAACCCAATTTCATCGCATCGAACCATCGTCTGAGTGCCGTGTGGCCTTCTGTGCGAAATTTGCGCATGATCTGCAGCGCGCTGATCTGGGTAATACCGTATTCGATATAATAAAAAGGCACGATGAACAAGTGCGGTATTCCTTGCCATGACGTGGCCGAATACTCTTCAAGCCCCTGATGATCTACTCCCTCGCCGAATCGCTCGATCAACTCGAGCCATTTCGCGCGTCGCTGGGCCCGCGAATGCCCGGGATTCAGATAAACCCAATGCTGAAACGCATCGACACGTGCCGTTTGTACCAGCGATGTCAGAATGTCCTCATACTTGTCGAGACAGCATCGTTTTCGATCTTCGTGGGAGGAGTAGAAGACATCGAGATGTTCCAATCCGAGTAACTCCATGGATTGTGATGCACATTCACCCCATTCCTGCGGTGTGTGCCGATACGCCGGAATCGCCTCATGCGCGCACGCCTGCGTCTCGACCGCATGCCCGGCCTCATGCAGAAGCACGGTCAGATCGAAATGATACCCCATCGCATTCATGAAAATGAAGGACACACGAGTTTCATCCAGCGGCATGTTGAATCCGACAACCGCCTTGTTTCTACGAGTCATCAGGTCGAGATTGTGATGGCGATGGAGAAGTCTGAGGCTGTCCCCAAGATCCGGATAGATGCGGTCCATCATAGCTGCAACACCATCGACGAGTTGCTTTTCGGTGCTGAACGGCTTGAGGGGCTCCCGGCCATACTCATCCACGGATAAATCCCATGGACGGACGGACTCGATCCCCAGACGCTCCCGTCGCTTCTCCCTAAGTTTCCGAGCGAGCGGCACCGCGGTCCGTTCGACCGTTTCGTGAAACCGGAAACAGTCCTCGGGCGTGTAATCGAACCGCCCATAGGCCTGATGCCGATAGTCTCTGAAATTGTCAAATCCTGCATTGCGGGCGGTTCTGTCGCGGATCGTGATCAATTCATCATAAATGCCATCGATCGAATCGACGAATTCGATGCGCTTGTTCGCCATTGCGAACCAGGCACGTTCACGCAGGCCCCGATCGGTCTTCTTGAGATACTTCGACATCTGCGTCATATTCAGGGTCTGCCCATCGAACTCGACCGTCATGCCACCGATCAGCGCACTGTGCTTCTCTCCCAACTGCGAATCCTCGATACCCAACGGCACGTTCTCAGGACGAAACAACTTCTGCTCGTTTTCAAGCAACCTGATGAGCTGATTGAAATGCGGATCGAGTTCCTTCAGGAACGGGCTTTCTAGGAACTTCTCATCGAGCTTCTTGAAAAGAGGCGTTGCATGCATCAGAACCGTTTCCGAGAATCGATCGTATCGCTGCCTCGCTGTCTCATCCGCGGTGTTAATCGAGGTCGCAAGCTGGATGCGGCAGAATTCTTCACTGACGGCCGAGTTCAATCCGGCGATATCGTAGTAAAAGTCCTGAAGCGCGCCGACCGAGTCGATCCGGCGTTCGAGAAGCGCAT
>CAYYMM010000047.1:0-6158 GCA_964472395.1 uncultured bacterium
ACCCCGATGGGTAATGATGAGGTGCATGGTTCGATCATCCGGGCACAACTCGACGATCCCGGCATCGATTGTGTCGTCGCGGCTACCGTGCCGCTGACACCTGCCCAGCAGACTCTGCCAGCAGGCATCTTTGCACGAGAAGACATGGAAAATCAGGATAGTTATCCCAATCGACTTGCCGAGTTGTTTCGATCAACCGATAAACCGATGATCGCGGTCATCGATTCCGGCCTGCTATACGATCCTCTCGTTCGTAAAATGGAGAAATCCGGACTGGTAGTCTTTCGAACGGCCGATTTGGCTGTCCGGATGCTTTCGAAATATATCGGCATCCGTCGATCCAGCATAAATCAGCAATAGAAGCCCGGATTCGATCCGGGCTTCCACTCATTTCTCGATCACAATGATGAAAGTACCAATTCAGTTCGTGTATCTTTTTGCATGATTGTCTGAACCGACACTGATTTTACGATTCCCAGTTTTTTGTCGTACCAAACATCCTTGTGGATGGGAATCTCCATACCGATTACCGACACATGACCCTGTGCCTGCAAATGCAGGGTAGAAAATGTGGTTTCGCCGATGGTCATCGGTTCCGCGGTATCGATTACATGATACTTCAAGCTGACCTTCTTTTTGTCTTCTGTATACTTGACTTCCCAAGTGACATCTTTTTCTGCTGGAATCGGAATCACCTTGAATGGTTGCGCAAGTGGCTCCAGAGCCCTGGAGCTGTTATCCGATTGAGCGACGCAGTAAATCCCATCCGCCTTAATTGCGTACCCTCGGATCTGAACTTTTTCTTCCTGTTCGCCAACTGTTGTTCGGTTTTCGTGCACTATCAGCGTCTGGTAGCTTTCGGGCATGAGCTGTGGGGATTGAGTTACCTGGGTCTGGACGACCGGAAAGCTGTCCGTTCCGGCAATGACGGTTGTCCCGCGCAGAATGACTTTTGTGCCGGGTGTATCGTCGAGGTAATCGACGGCTGCGACTGAGGACATCATCATGCAAGCCGTGAGGAGGAGCATTGACCAGGTCGATACTCGAAACATCATACTAGTTTCCTTTCGATGGAGTGTCGACTTCAACTGCTTGAGATGTTCCCGGAGATTGAGACGTCGTGTTCAGATCAATCGTCTTCACATATTGGATTTGGCTTTTCGATTGCGTGCCATCCGGAAGATCATGGATGGTGATCTGTTTGAGTTTCCCTTCCTTGCCATACCAGATCTCTTTTTTAAGCGGCCGGTCTTGTTCGGTGCCTTTGGGTCTGAATGTACCAATTCCGCGAATGTGAATCGTCTCCGGAGCAGTATCCCCGATTGCGAGAGGTTCATTCACGGAGATGACTTCGAACTCAAGTGTCGATGTTCCCAAGTCTTCGTTTCGGACTCTCTTGAACTTTTGACCAGGAGTTGCCGGAAGCGGCAACTCGAGGGAAGGATCGTTGAGAAAAGCGATGGGGCTTTTACCTTCCTGGATGGCTTCGAGGTAAATGCCGTCAGGTTTGATGTTGTAGTATAGAGTACGTTCCTGAAAACTGGTCTTTGCCTTGAGCACATTGTAGTGGACGACATCGAAACTTCGGTCCTGGATTTTTTGAGCTGTCGTTACAAGTATGGTCAGACTGAAGGGATTGATATTGGCCCCGTTTTCGTATTTCCCTTCGTAGACGATGTTCTTCCCCGATTCATCATGAATGTAGTCGACAGCGGACGCACTCCATGTATACATCGCAACAATGATCAAACTCATATAAACGCGTTTCATCACATCTCCTTTCAGTCCTTCTCAGGGACACTCCTTTTGTAGCTTCAGATTCCTTAAAAGACAATACGAATCGCGCACCATTAGCAATCTGCGAATCCTAGCTTTAGCTGCAATCTTGACATTCACCCGTTTCAACTGCCAAAGTTTCGCCCGGATGATGTTCACGAACGAGACTGACGTCACTTCAAAAAACAGTCTGATAAAAAGAGAATTGGAGTGCTTGATGAAGTACAAGGAATTGTACAAGAAAATAGAAGAAACTGTCGCATTGGTTGCGTTCAGCAAGAACGAGCGTGAGTTGATCCGGCATATTCTTGATGCAGTAATGTCGAATCATGGGACTGACCTCGGGATCCTAAGTGGGCGATTGTACGTTCTCGAAGGCAATCTTTATCGCCTGACTGAACAGATCGGAATACATAATCCTGATTCCATTGGCGTCGAACTCCCGATTGGTTACTTACCGATTCGTCGATTACGGGAGAGCAAGTACATCGTTATGCGTCGCCATGAACAGGGTCTAGATAGAAAACTCGAAGATTATCTTGTCGTCGACACATTTGCAGCAATTGCGTTGGGTGAGAACGACAAGTATCTCGTTTCATTTAGTGTGACTGAACCTGTTGACGAGGATCAGCTTCATTACTCACTCAATACCATCCGGTTCGTGACGAATTTCAAGCTTCGTGAACTTGTACTGCAAAACGAGATCATGAAGGCATCAGAGGTTCAGGTATCTCTGCTCCCCTCAAGCGCTCCTGAACTTCCGGGTTACGATATCTTCGGTGAAAGTCGTGCAGCGGCACAAGTCGGAGGCGACGGCTTCGATTACATCAACATCAACGATGACACGCTCGGAATTGCGATTCTCGATGCGGTTGGCCACGGACTGTCCGCTGCTCTTCAAGCTCGCGACGTCATCACCGGGCTTCGGATGGGTGCAGCAGGAAACATCAAAATCGACCAGATCATGCAACGATTGAATCTCGTCATTCATCGATCGAATCTTGCAAGCCGATTCGCCTCCTTGTTCTATTGTGAATTGGAAGAGTATGGACACATGGTTTACAGTAACGCCGGTCATCCTCCGGCGATTTTTTTCAGTGGCGATCAGGTACATCTACTTCAACGTGGAGGTATGGTTTTGGGACCAAATCCCAAAGCACGTTACTACCGCGGATTTGCTTATCTCCAACCCGGCGACATCCTGGTGTTATACTCGGATGGAATAACCGAAGTGCGCAATTCGGAGGGCCAGGAGTACGGAATTGACCGACTGATTGAGCATGTACGGAAAATCCGAGATCGATCAGCTCGTGATATCATCCGATCGGTTTACAATGCACTGTCTGAGTTTGCCGAATCAACGATTCCGCAAGATGATCAAACCATTCTGATCATCAAGCGATCAAGTCAGATCAACAATCCATTTTAAGGATCAGATCACCGATCCTGAAGACGTTACCTGCTCCCATGGTCATGATCACCTCATCGGGTTGGATGGCCTTGTAGAGGTTTTCTGCAGCATTTTCGATCGAAGGATAGCATTCAGGCAAACGTCCTGAGACCCGGGCTATGTCCTCCGCAAGTTTTTCGGACGTGATCCCTTCACGCGGAGGTTCCGATGCTGGATAAATAGGTAACAGGATCAAATGCTCGATTGTCGCCAGAACCTTGACGAAATCATTCCAGAGGAATGCCGTTCGCGAAAAACGATGCGGTTGGAAAACGACCCGCAGCGGTCTGTTCCAGTTCTGGCGAGCAGCCTCGATGGTCGCAGCGATTTCGGTTGGATGATGCGCATAATCATCGATGAGAACAGCTCCGTGTACGAGACCTCTGAATTCCATTCGCCGTTTGACACCGGCGAATTCATGCAGGGCCTGCTGCATTGCCTCCACTTCGATTCCTAATTCGCGCGCGATACCGATTGATGCGAGTGCATTGAGAATCATATGACGACCAGGATAATGAATGGTGAACTCACCGAGGTCACAGGTATGTTCATGTACTTGAAATGTCTGACCTCCTTCAAAATGACGGATCGAATCGGCCCAGAGATCCGATTCATGCGAAAAACCGTATCGAATGGTTCGGCGTTGATAAGTTCGGAGCAGAGAAGCGATGTTCGGATCCTCTCCGCAGACCACGGCAGCACCGAAAAACGGAACGCGAGCGAGAAATCTCGAAAATGTATCGCAGATGTGATTCAAGTCACGATAATGATCGAGATGTTCTTCCTCGATGTTTGTAACAACCGCGAGTATCGGCGATAACAGCAGAAAAGATTCATCACTTTCATCTGCCTCTGCAACAAAAAATCGACCCGTGCCGATCTGTGCATTCGTCCCGATATTGTTTGCGTTGCCCCCGACCACGACTGTCGGATCAAGTCCAGCTCGCTTCAGAATCAACGCGATCATCGTCGTCGTCGTTGTTTTTCCGTGTGCGCCGGCCACAGCGATACCGTCTTTCAATCGCATCATCTCTGCCAGCAACTCAGCACGCCGGATTACCGGTATTTTTGCTTGGTAGGCGGCGAGCAGTTCCGGGTTGGATGGGTGGATTGCGGATGAGAAAACGACCGTGTCTACACCATGAATGTGCTCCGGTGCATGTCCGATGAATACCGAAGCGCCTCGTGACTGCAAACGCTCTATATTCGAGTTCCAGCGCTCATCCGATCCTTGCACCCGAAATCCCATTCCCAGCAGCATTTCCGCCAGGCCGCTCATCCCGATTCCTCCCATTCCAATAAAATGAAAGGTTCGTATGCGGCCGAAAAATCTGTCGACAGCCATCATGATCGGTCTCCTTGATCTGCATTACATTTCCGCCTGTCAACCATATCCAGGATGATCTGTAATACATCATCCGCTGCTCTCGGATTACCCAAATTGCGGGATGCCGCGGCCATACGGTCTAGCTGTTCGGGATCCGAGATGAAGGAGTTTATTGTGTTGACGAGTCGTGTCCCGGTTAACTCACATTCACGTATCATAACCGCTGCGCCGGCATGTACGAGTGTTTTTGCATTGGTCGTCTGATGATCCCGGACAGCCCCGGGCCAAGGTACGACAATCGCCGGGACTCCGCGCGCGGTTAGTTCAGCCAGAGTCATCGCTCCTGCACGACACAGGACGACATCTGCAGTCGCGAGAGCCAGGGCCGGAGCATAAATGTACGCATAAGGATGATATCCGGGGAACGAGGGTGTTTTTTGCATATACGCGTCGAATTTATTCTTGCCGACCGAATGGAGAATCTGCCAACCCAGAGATTCTGTTCCACGCATCCTCAGATACTCGGCAATCGCATCATTGAGCACGGATGATCCCAATGATCCCCCGATCACCAGCATAGTTTTGCGTGACGGATCCAGATTGAACGCCTTCATGCCCTCGGCGCGATCCGCAGTCAGGATTGAGCTCGAAATCGGATTTCCGACCAGAGAAACTGGGCGACCCGTGAGCAAACATCCGGTGTCTGGATACGCAATACCGACGCAATCGACCCATCGGGATAGCAGCCGTACCGTCAACCCGGGGATGCTGTTCTGTTCGAGAATAATTGTTGGGATGTTCATGATTCGAGCTACAGTCAGAACAGGAGCACAGACATATCCGCCCGTTCCGAGAACCAGATCCGGATTGAACTCAAGGATTAGCTTTCGCGCACTAAGCAGAGGGTGTAGGGTGATCCAGTCGATCGCTGTTGATGCGTTTCTGAGAATTCCGGAAAGAGCTAGCGATCGTTCGAGCCCTTTAAGACGCAATGTTTTTAACGGGATGTCCGCTCGCGGAACAAGATCTTCTTCCGCTCGACCCGTCACTCCTATCCAAAGGATAACGTGCGGGAGTGATTTCCTCCTAATGGCCTCGACGACAGCCGTTCCAGGGGTTACATGACCGGCAGTTCCTCCACCGGCAATCATCAGTCGCAATGGGGTCCGAGGCATTTTTCAAAATCTCCTGATCGGGGGAACAAGTCAGCGTACGCGCTTAGTATATCTGAACATGCGAGACACTGGAAAGGCTTCGTGGCTCATCGTCGCGTGCTTGATTCAGACTTGCGGAAGCACTAATATCTCGCTCTGATTTACTGAGACCGCTTCTGTGCGCAGTAGAACGTCTTTTTATGACACGACAAGGAAAGAACACACCATGAAACGTCGAATACTTCTCGAGATCAAAGAATGGTCACGCAGCATTCTGTGGGGAGCCATCTTCGTGTATTTCTTTACCGGTTACGTTTTCAAGGCCTACCGCGTCGAAGGCCGCTCCATGCAACCGTTGCTTCAGGATGGCGAAAGACTCTTCGTCAATCGTATTGCTTATACACTCGGCACAATCATGCGCGGCGATGTCGTCGTGTTTTATTATCCTGGT
>CAYYMM010000047.1:6168-31231 GCA_964472395.1 uncultured bacterium
CGAAGGATTTTTACATCAAGCGCGTTCTGGGCATGCCGGGAGAAACCGTCAGTGTTCGGAATGGACAGGTGTTTATCGGTAACGAGAAGGTCGACGATCACTTTGTGCCTGAGTACTTCAGGAGCTACGAGAATGTGGATCGGTTACTGATCCCTCGTGGATACTACTTTGTGGCGGGCGATCATCGAAATCAGAGTTTTGATAGTCGCGAATGGGCACAGAAACCGGGATTATCCCCATTCGTTCCCTTGAAATACATCGTCGGGAAGGCATCTTTCCGCTATTGGCCCCTGTCAAAGTTTGGTTTGATCAACACTAATTTCACACCCCTCACCACAGATTTGAAATGAATCGAAATCGTGGCATTTCGACAGTTCCGCCTTTCCGTTCAGCTGTTCTATTGAACTTCTTCCATCATTCGATCAAGCATCTTAAATTCCTGAATCATTGCGTCGACTCACTCCGTAACATCCCCCCGGACACAATCGTTGTGTTTACTCTTCCGGACGAACATCCCTTACTGATTGAGATGCTGAACGTAACCTTAACCCGCTCCGGATTCGACAAAGTGACATTCGAGTTTCAAGATGAACCACTTTCAAAACCCGGAAGGTTCGGAGTTCTCCTGTTAGTCACACCGTCGAGAAATCAGGTAGAGCATGGCAGCCAGATACAAGGACTGGTACGATTCCTTCAATGGGCAGACAAATCCCCACATCCTGTCATCTTGATCCCGCTTGTGTTTCTGTGGAATCGCGATCCGTCTCAACCCATATACAATCCCAATCTCTTGAACCTGCTTCGTTTTCGCAGGCAGATGTTGCTAACGTTTGGAAATCTCATTCCCTTGAAGGAAAGAGATTCATCGAATATTCAGGTTGCCGCCAATCGACTGGCACGTCGGATCGCAGTCGCTCGGCGTCGCGAGATTCGCATCATTACCGGTCGGAAACCGGAAGCCCGGTCGGTAATGATCGAACGGCTGCTGCGAAACCCCGATTTGAAAACCTCTTTCAGAGATCTGGCTGCGAACGGTCGCAGGACGATACATGATTTGGAAAGGGACGCCCGGAAGATGTTCGATGAGATCGCCTCATCCTACCGAGATTGGGCTCCGCGACTCTGGGACTCCGTCCTGACTCGATTCTTCTCGAAACTGTATTCTTCGATCGAGTTTGATATTGATGGATTGAGGCGATTCCGGAACATGCTTGGGGAAAAGAACAAAGTTCTGCTTGCACCCTGTCACCGGAGTCATATGGACTACATCTCGTTGTCTTTAGGATGCTATCTTGAAGGAATCACGCCGCCGCTTGTGGCTGCAGGGATTAATCTCGCTTTCTTTCCGATGGGATGGATTTTCAGACATACCGGAGCTTTTTTTATTCGTAGGACCTTCAAGGGGCAAGACCTGTATCCTCGTGTGTTTCGAACTTATCTGATCGACCTTGTTCGGCAGTTTCATCCGCTGGAGGTGTTCATCGAAGGAGGACGGAGCCGCTCAGGGCGATTTCGTCCCCCTAAACTCGGATTTGTCGGCATCCTGATCGATGCTATTCGGAAAGGTGAAGCGCAGGATGTGCAGATTTTACCTATCTCGATCAACTATGATCGACTGATCGAGGAGCGCAGCTACATCGATGAACTTGAAGGAAAACCGAAAAAAAAAGAGACACTGATGCAGATGGTCCGAAACAGGCATTTGCTTCGCCAGGATTACGGGAAAATCTTTGTGTCCTTCGGCACTCCGGTCTCGTTGAGAAACCGAATCGACTCGTACCCGGACTCTGCGGATTTTAAAGAGATGCTCGGTCTTGATCTTCTCTTTCAAATGGCTCGCAGGATGAGCGTCACTCCGGTTGCCATTGTTGCGTCTACCCTTCTGATCATGACTTCGCGATGCATGACTGCACGTGTTTCAACACAGCTACTTCTCGATCAAAGCTTGCGGATTCTTTCAGCAATCGAACCGACTAAACCGATCCCAGCAAAGGATCTCCGTCAAGATCGTGATCCCATCGTCTCATTCAAGGCAGCCTTGGAGTTTCTCGAGCGCACGGGATATTGCATTCGTGAATCATCCGGTGATCTTTCGATCCGAATCCCCCCCGATCGCCGTGTCGCTTTGGATTATCTGCGAAACAGCCTTATCGGCATGTTTCTGCCCGTCAGTCTTGTTGCCGTATCACGCATTCTCGACCGCGAACTGAAGGTATCCGGATCACTCAATTACATCGCGCAGGTGCTCTGTCCCGGTTTCTTTCCGTTCCCAGCAGAGGAAGTCGTGGCCTTTTGTCGAAAGATTGAACCTGAGATTCCACTGACTATCGATGACGAATTGCTCGCGGCCGATCTCATACGGCTCGAATTGACGGCGGTTTTTCATCTGAGAGCCTATCTTGAAAACAGATTAGAGATAGGAGTGGATACATTTGATATGACCGAGTGGTTGAGTTCGATTTCAGAGGAAAACAATCCTCAACACCTTCTGGCTGCGGAGATCCGGACAACGGACTTTGTTGAGTGCCTCGTTCGCAGTCTGCTCAAACAGAAACGGATCTGCCGTTTGAACGAATCCAGATATCGAATTAAAAGCTGGGGGATTGACCTGCCTGTTGAATCGGATCGATCAGTACTGGCGGTTTTACGGTCGATTCATGCGTCCTGTTGACTGTGGACCCGGACGAATCGCCGACAATAACACCGAGGCGCATGGAAGATGTATGCAGTGTATCGTGATTGATCACGCTGTAGTGGATTTCGATATCATTTTGCCAGGATTTTCTCAGGATTCCGGTTGCCTCATCGAGATCCTTCAAGGTCAGATCCACTGAGGTCATGAATTGCATCAGGATCGTGCATGGCCGCTTTATAAACGGCTTGATTTCGTGATCAGCCAGAATCCTGCAGGTCGCATCTGCCGCGCGGTCGGAACCGGTGCCTTCCGCAATGATCAGTCCTGTCCGCTCAGCATGCGCATTCCAGCTTCCAAACCATGACACGTCGCAGGGCACCAAAGCCGGTAGTCTGAGCAAGTCAAGTAAGAATTGGAGTTTGAACAGGTTCGACTGCGTCGAATCCTCCTGATAGGTCGAAATCATTGATTCATTTTCGGAATGAGCCGGAACGATCAGGAAATTCGTGCAGAAATTGCGGATGTCATTCAAAGCATGGTTGGCGATCATCCATTTTTTGCGACCTTCAATCTCCTGAGACGGCATAGTCAGAAACGCAAAAGAAGGGATTCCAGATCGCTTGAGATGTTTCAGAACAATCGGAGCAGCACCGGAAGCACATGCACCTCCGAGTGCAGCAATGAGGAAGACGAAGGATGTGGAATCAAACAATCCCATGTTCTGCGAAAGAGCATCCTCCGCATCTCGTGCCGATAACACCGAATCGCTGCGCCCGATGTGTGGATTGATCGATTTCATCGGAATCAGATAAGCGGGATCCCAATCAGGAGGGAACGCGTCGTAACGATCCATGGCAAGGAAATCCAGGCCTTCTAACGTATGGGGGTCCAAAGCGTTGATCAGACCGGCAGCGTAACCTCCGACTCCGAACAGAATCCGTTTTTTCCCAGGTGAAATATGATCGGGCTTCATCATGGAAGGAACCGCTCCATTGTGGCGTTATGAATATTGATCCTGGTGATGCCAACAATCGACAGGGCACTCCACGTCGACAGGATGGAAGTTATGATAAATCCAGGAGATGTCATGTCAAGGGAAAGTCATTGGCTTGCGGGGTCAACCGATCGAGGATGACATCGCCGCCGACCATGACCATCATTGCCCGGGGACGAGCGCCACCGAATTTCAGAAACTCCATTGGATCGCGATCCCACACGACCAGATCCGCTCGACACCCCTCCCCCCACTTGTCTGTTATCGACAGGATCCTGCGGATATCCGTCGCACAGGCGGCTTGAATGGAAGCATTGATCGACATTGCCTCCTCTGGATGCCAAATCGGCATGACGCGTTCATATGGCCGTTCAACTCGAAAAATGGCTGCCCGGAGCGAACGCAACGGATCCGGAGGCTCGATCGGGGCATCTGAGCCGAAAAGGATCGGGATTGCAGCTCGTTCCAGAGAACCATATGGGTAGGGTATTCCTGTCTGGTGGCTCCACAACTCGACCGCCATCTCGCGGTCACTTAACAGATGAGACGGCTGTATTGAAGCGATGACGCCAAGTTTTTTTATTCGATCGATGTCTTTTTTTTGGGCAAGCTGAACATGTTCTACACGTAGAAGAAGCTCTGGAAAATGCGCACGAATGATTTCGAATGCATCGAGTGTCTCCTGAAGCGCTCGGTCACCGATAGCATGAACAGAGACATCGGCTTTTTTTCCGGCCGCTCGAAGTCCGGCTTCGGCGATCTGATGACCGTCCATGATCAGGATGCCGAAGTTCAGTGGGTCGTACTCGTAAGGGCTTGTCATGGCGGCCGTTCGTGATCCCAATGCGCCGTCAGCGAAGAGTTTCAAGCCTCCAAAACAGTAATTGTCTGATCTCGATGTTTCCCGATCAATCAAGCGCTGAACGGAGTCGAAATCTTGTGATTCGACGTAAAACCTGCATCTCAATCTTTGACTGCTTCTCTCAAAATGCTTGATCAGACGTATAATGTTTGCTTCATTCTCGAAAGCATGAACACTAGTAATGCCATTTTCAATCAATACCTTTATTCCATCCTGCAACAATGACTCGATTTCGGCTTCGTTCGGTTTTGGGAGGTATCGCAAGACATTCTCAGCTGCGGTTTCTCGAAGTATGCCAGTCATGTAACCGGTTTGTGGATCACGGTCGTACCGTCCGCCAGGCGGATCCGGCAGATTAAGAGAAAGACCCATTTCTGCCATGGCCCTATGGTTCATCCAAAGTGAGTGTCCGTCTTTTGAAATAAGAGCAACAGGATTTTCGGGAAAAATCGTGTCGAGAAATCTGGGAATCCGGTGCATCTGATTGTTCCATAAGTTCATCTCCCAGCCACGCCCGCGAATCCAGCTACCTGGTTGCCGTTGGCATGCAATTTCAGTGAGAGAGTCATGGATCATGTCGAGATTCAACCCGTCGAGATGGATCTGGGAGCGTGCAAGGCAATAGCCTGTGAGATGAATATGTGAATCGCAAAAAGCGCGTGTCGCATATCCTCCCTGGCAATCGATCCGGTATTTGGACGCCTGGAGTATAGCGGTATTGTGAGGCATGATCGATCTGACACGGCCTTGAACGATCGCTGCGTCAATCGTTGAATTTTCGGAACCGCACAGAGATGAAACGTGTAAGTTCAAAAGGCTGTGTGTTATCATCGGCATGATCCTTCCTGACTCGGAGATATCCGGAAGCGATGAAAGTGTAGCGGAGTATGGAACGAATTGCACCGGCTTGAGTGCCGAGATTTGAGCTGAAGAAACAAGATATGTCTGGATCGAAAGCGATTTTTAGAATTCTTCTTATGGCGATGATTCTTCAAGCCCGAGTTCATGCAGATGATTCTCGGACATCTCCTGTCAGCGGACAAGCTTCGATTGTGTTCAAACATCAGAACTTTGACTTCGGAGACCGTATTTCAGGCGATCGTCTGACGCATCGTTTCTCATTCAAGAATGCAGGTGATGTAACTCTTATCATCGAAAAAATCGATAGTACCTGCAGTTGCACTGCCGCGGTCACAACGTCCGAAACGATCCATCCCGGTCGAACCGGATCCATCGAAGTGATTTTTGAAACCGGGATGCGGAAGGGTCCGAGCGAACAAAACATCATGGTATATTCGAATGATCCAGTTTCGCCTGTCGTGACACTGATTCTGAAAGCTAATCTTCTTGTATATCTGGAAGCCGATCCCTCCGATCTGAATCTCGGAAGAATTCTCCCTGGTAAAACAATCGAAAAACGGATTCATCTCGGGGGCATCGACATTGATGATGTGTCGATAGATCACATTTCGATTCCCAACCGAGATGTCGATCTCGCATCGACCGTGCTTGTCGATGATCTTCGCGCTCAAAAACAACCCTCTATCGAGATTTGTTACAGTCTGGATGGATCAAAAATGCCACCTGGAAGGTTTCGAAGCAATCTTCGGATCGAGTGTTCCGGATCCCGGATTCCGTTCATCGAAGTCGGACTTACCGGTGAAATTGTACCTCCCGTCTCCGCAACTCCTTCGCAAATCGAACTCGCGCGATCTGATCTCAGCTCAGGAAAGGTCGTTTACGTGTCGATAGCAAGTAACAACGAAATCGCGTTTTCGATTGAATCCGTGCAATGCGATCCGGTGACGATCGATGTTTCGTGGTCTCCTACTAAGCCTTCAACGCATCATACCCTTCGGGTTCTCATTCCCGGAAGCAGCCTGGACACCACTGTGCGAGCCTGGATTGAGTGTCGTATTGACCACCCCGGGCAGAAGCTGGTCCGAGTCCCGTTAATTGTTTTACAGGGACCGGATCAGGATGAAACCGGCGAGGGGGCACCGCGGGAAGTGACAATTGAGTCTTGATATCAACGGATCGATGGATCTAATATTGGGCCTTGATGAAAATGCCTGATTTCATCAAAGTTGGTCGTACGCTCAGGCGATTGGAAAGGACAAGAAATGAAAGCAAAGCTGTTGACGATGTTGCTTTCGATCGTATTCGTTGCAATGTTGGTCGGCATCGTCCTGATGATTCCGAATAGCGGGATCCGCAATGCTGCCGCATCTCAATCGAATGCCCAAACTGCACAACCTACGATCAATTTATCGTCTGTCGATGAGAGAAAAGATGCAGCACCGGTACCGACAGCCGATCCCAGCGGGCCTCATCCTGTTATCACGTTCACCGAAGTTGAGCACGATTTCGGGACGAGTATGGCTGGAAATAATCTGAAACATACTTTTTCTTTTGTAAATAAAGGTAATGCGACTCTGATCATCGATCGCGTCAAAGCCGGGTGAGGATGCACCGCTGCCTTGGCCTCGGCCAAGGAGATTCCCCCGGGTGGGGAAGGAAAAGTTGACGTTGAATTCAAGACAGCCGGAAAATCCGGAATTCGTGAGCAATCCATCACGGTTATTTCGAACGATCCGTTTAATTCATCTCAGGTCTTGAAAGTGAAAGCAAATCTTGAAGTCTACTTCGAATGCAAGGAACGCATGGTATCATTTGGTCGTATTCCGCGAAGTGACACCGTCACCAAGCGAGTCGAGTTCAGCGGGAAGTATCTGAAAGAAACCGGTATCAAATCGATCCAGTTATTCACGCCGGAGGGAACCGCACCTGCAGATCCAGAGTTTTCAAAAGCGCTCACCTGGACGATCAACGACCAACGTTCCACCGAACCGCCACAACTATCAGTCGAGTTTACACTCAATCCTTCAGGATTGAAGATCGGACCATTCCGTGAAACGGTAAAGGTTAAGACGACAGCAGAAAACCCAGCAGAATTGGACATTCAAGTAACAGGTGAAATTCTCGGCCCGATCACAACCGATCCTCCACGATTGTTCTTCAATTTCTCGGATGATCCCCAATCATTGACTCGGAAGGTCACCGTCAAATCGACCGATGGGAAGGAATTCGGCATTATCGAAGTGACGTGTGAAGATCAAGGTATCCGTATCGCCAAACCCGATTCGAACAAATCGCAGAGTCACGAACTGACTATCAGCATTGTGCCCGATTACCAGGGAGATCGCATCCGAACGGAACTACTGCTCAAGTTGACGCATCCGGATTCGAACGAATTGAGGATTCCCGTCAGTGGTTTCCGGCGTCAGAATCCCGCGGGATCCACGACGATGAATGAATCCAAGCAAGCACCCAAGGCGATGCAACTGAACACCGGCAATACCTTGTCGAATAAGGGAAACTAACCGGTGTTTCCACCTAGAATCGACCGTATAACACCGAGACTGGATTATTACAGAATTTTCTTGACACCACGAGCATCCGCTGTTAGTAATCTTATCGGTTCCGAGCTCCGTAATATGAACGGAAGCCGAGGTAGCTCAGGCGGTAGAGCGAGGGACTGAAAATCCCTGCGTCGGGGGTTCAACTCCCTCCCTCGGCACCAGTTTTTAAACGCCTCTGTTTTTCAGAGGCGTTTTTTTATACAGTCAGGTTTTCAGGAGGATGGACGATGAGCCGATTTCCGCAGGACGATCAGGAATTGTTGGAAAAGCTTCGAGCAAAACTTGGCACACCGAAAAAAGTCGATGAACGGGCGGAACTCGAACGCCTGTTCGGGAAAACGGCTCCTACTGCTGAAGACGCCCTCAGAGAAAAACTCGTCAAGAATCAACCCGTTCTGGTCAAGGGAGATATCATCGATCTGTATATCGAGAAGCTGTCTTTTGGGGGCGAGGGAATCGGAAAGCACAAGAACGCGATCGTATTTGTTCCCGACACAGTCCCAGGCGACACGGCCAAGGTTCGAATCGACAATACCAATGCGGATTTCTACCGGGGTCATCTGATGGAAATCGTCGCTCGAAGCTCAGATCGGATCCTCCCCAATTGCCCGGTTTTCTCTCGTTGCGGAGGATGTCATCTGTTGCATCTATCCTATACGGCTCAATTGCGTGCTAAGCGTCAGATAATCGAGGATGCGGTAAAACCACTCGTCCAGGAACCATCGATCGTACGCGCACCAATTGCATCACCGGATGCATTCTCGTATCGACTCCGAGCGAAAATTCAGGTTGATCCGAATTCTTCTCCACTCCGGTACGGTTTTTTTGCGCGCAAGAGCCACGATCTGATCGATCTTCGCAACTGCCCACTGCTCGCTCCTTTGTTGAACCGCACGCTCGCGGCTCTGAGCACCGCCTTGCCGGCACCCTTGACCGCTCCGATTCCGAGTGAAATCCATCTGCACGCAAATGCACAAGGCGATCAGATCGCTCTGTCGTTTGAATCAGACAAACCGATCTACTTGACAGAGATTTTTGCGAAGTTACAAACGGCAGGCATCCCCGTCACAGGAATGCTGAACCACGGTTCGGGCAGGACGTTTGAAACCATCGGTGACCCATCGGTGCTGCACCGTGTCGGTGGAATCGATTTCCTGACATCGGCAGGTTCCTTCTTCCAATCCAATCGTCATTTATTGAAATCCCTGCTCGACCAAGCGCTCATGCTGGCATCACCAAATCTGAAAGATCATATTCTCGACCTGTACTGTGGAGTCGGTTTCTTTTCGATCGGACTGGGACGATTCGCTCATTCGATTACCGGTGTCGACCTTGATGCAGCCTCCATTTCTTTTGCAGAGCGGAATGCTCAGACCGCCGGAGTGAGTCGATCTGCTTTTTACAGTGGGGCGGACTCAACTCCATTCAGATTGCCTGACCCGCGGCTGTCCTTGCTTGTGATCGATCCTCCCAGAAACGGCGTTTCGCCGACCTGGATGAAGCAGATTCGGGATCTGCGGGCAGCCAAACTCCTCTACGTATCCTGTAATCCACCAACATTTGCCCGAGATTTAGGTCTTCTGATGGAAGAAGGATACAAGCTTCGGGTCATTCAACCGATTGATCTCTTCCCGAACACGTATCACATCGAAGTGATGGCTTTTCTGACTCATCCATTGACGCATATCCAGGCAGCGAGTGCTGTGATTCCGGATCTTCGTTAGGATTGCGCGCGTGAATGGTTTTTGCTAGATTGTATGCGGGAGCGGGGGGTGTCTGGTGATGCCTCCGGACTTCAAATCCGGCAGAGGGACCTAACAAGCCCTTGGTGGGTTCGATTCCCATGCGCTCCCGCCATTTCTCTTCAGGAACACACAAAATCATGACAGAGCATCGAGTTATCGTTCAGAAATTTGGTGGGACGACGACGGGAGATCCGCTGTTGCGACCGCAGATTTACAAACGGATCAGCGAGACGCTCAAAGACGGTTATCGTGTTATCGCCGTGGTTTCCGCGATGGGTCGTAACGGAGCTCCGTATGCCACCGAGACACTCTTGGGGCTTTTACAAAATACCAGATTTACATGTCGTCGTGAGCGTGACCTGTTGATGTCCTGCGGCGAATCGATAGCAGCGGTACAGATTGCGACTGAGCTTCGAGAATTTGGTGTTGCTTGTATCGCTCGGGCTGGTTTCGATGCGGGTATCATAACCGACTCTGAATTCGGCGACGCGCGTATAATTAGGATCGAACCCGACCGCCTGAAATGTGATTTCGAGATCTATGAAGTTGTTGTTGTGGCAGGTTTTCAGGGTGTATCAGAGTCTGGCGCAATCACAACACTGGGGCGCGGTGGCTCAGATACTTCCGCGATCGCAATTGGCGCAGCGCTGAATGCAGAGCGAGTTGAAATCTACACCGATACAGAAGGTGTTTTCTCAGCCGATCCTCGAATAGTCCCAAACGCTCGATTTTTAAATGAAATACATCCGGAAGACATCCGTCAAATGGCATGGCAGGGAGCCAAGGTGCTTCATCCAAGAGCAGTTGAGCTGGCTATCAGGCATGATACTCAGACGAGAATCGGACGAGTCGATCGGTCAGCCAACACGATAGTCACGAAATCGTTCGAATATGAAGCGATTATCACAGGAATTGCATGCGGCCCATCGGTCGATCAGATCAGCGTGTCGCTTCCGATTGCTGACGATCATGCATGGGCCACAGCCGTTTTTGAAGCAGTGGCTGCAGTTGGAATCAGTATGGACATGTTCACCCTGACGGAAACCCTGCTCCGATTCACCACACCTGTTGTTTCGCGTGAACCCCTTTCTCAGGCACTGAAGCGCTTGGGTGCAGATTTCTCAATCCGTCCGAACTGTGCAAAAGTATCGATTGTCGGTGCAGGCATGCATGGAATGAGAGGAGTTATGGCACGATTCTCCAGGTGCTTGCTGGACGAAGGGATACGACTCATTCAAACAGTTGATTCGCATGCCACAATCAGTGGACTGATCCGGCAGGAAGATGCTGACCGAGCTCAGATCATCCTGCACAGGGAATTCATCGAGAATCCCGATGTTTGATAGTCTGGGCTAATCTTCCAGATAGCTTCGAACGAGAGACAGGAAGCGCTGATCCTCCCATAGACCCTGAAAATCATCATCCGTCATGGCCACTTCCACAAAACGTTCATCTGTGTCGAGGACTTGTTCAAGAATCGAGAGTGCGTCATCAAAACGCCCTTCCCGAGCATGAATGGATGCAATGTTGTAGGCGGCATCGATGTAACCCGGCTCAATCTCGACTGCTTTTTCAAAATACTTCAACGCTTCTGGTGTTTTATTCGTGTTGAACATGAAAATGCCGAGTTTATAAAAATCTTCCGAGCTGTTCGCGTCAGGAAGGGGTTCGACACCCTTGCGTGAATAAACTGAATGAAACATGCGGGCTCGCTCAACGATGTCATTTTCTCCCTTGAATGTCGTTTCGATGAACTGAAATTCGTCGAGTGCCTTCTGGAGATCGCCGGAACTCAGAATTTTAAAAGCGTTATCGAATTCGCGTATGGCACGCTTACGACGTTCTGTCATTTCGCGAGGAACATAACGAACAGTGGAAGGAGTCAGTTGTGTCGTGCTTGGAGCTTTGACCGGGAGTTTCTTTTTACGGATCTTGAATTCATCGAGTGGAGAGGACGCAGCAGTTGGTGAATCCGTTACAAGCGAACCGGTATCATCCTCATTGAGTCGATGCAATCCCAATCTTCGCAACTTGCCTTGAATCGATTTTTTAGATACTCCAAAACGCTCGGCAAGTTCCTGATTCGAGTATTTTAGATAGTTCTCACGCAAAAACTTGTTGTCTTCCTCGTTCCAAACCTTGACCATGTACGTATCTCCTTCCGTGGCTTCTTGCCGTCAAAGGCAACAGGAATGTAAAGAGTTTCATGACATCTGTCAAGCGCATCCATCGGATAAAGTCTTTGATTATTTCTGTAATTCACGGTAGATTTCTGCCTTAACTATCGGACAGAATACTTCGGAATCTGTCCTGGACGGGAGGCCTGAATGCGACTCAAACCTGAAGAGATCGCCAATCTGACCCGAATCATCCTTGATTCGCTTGAGACGGAAGGCTACATCGAAATACTTGATGCGGGAAGAGCCCAAGAAGCATTACAGCATGTCGTCAGCGAAGAATTGAAAAAAGAAGAGAATCTGGATGAAGAGGTCAAGGAAATCTTGAAGAAGTTCACTGAAAAGATGGATCAGGATCATATCCACTATCATGAGATGTTCAAGATGGTGAAAGATAAGCTTGCGAAAGAGCGAAACATTATTATCTGATCACTCAGGAGAATCCGGATGAAGCTTTCAAACCAAAAAATCAATGATCTCGCACGCATCATCGCAGATCGGATTGAAACTGAACCGAGTCTTGAAGTGTTCCGTGATCAGAATGATATTCGTCTGCGCATCAAACATGTGATCACGAACGAAATGAAGATTGGCGAAGAAATCGACAAGATCGCCCGGAAGATGATCCAGGGACAGATGAAAGCACCACCGGAAGGAAGTCGAGACTGGGAAGTACTTTACAGTAAATACTACGAAGAAGAGCTGAACCGGCGGAACAGCAGGAAGGATCCCTCCCGGAGACCCATTTGAAGACTCTCACATTGCCCTCCATGGTGGTTCCATTTGCCGCAATCCTCGCCCCTGATCCAGCGCTATTTGATGAAGCGCGGCACAAACTGGAAGCCTTGATGCCTCCGGTAATGGAAATTCTTGAACCATCTCCTTTTATTCATACTGATTACTACACTCACGAAATGGGGAATGCACTCGTCAAGGGATTTGTATCGTTTCTCCCATGGTTTAGACAGGACTCTCTGGTTCAATTCAAACTCAGCACGCGGGGAATCGAATGGGATTTCGCCTTTTTTGACGGTATCGACGTCCGTCGCAGGATCAACATTGATCCCGGATATGTCGATTTATCGAAGACCGTGCTGGCAACTTCGAAGAATTTTTCCCATCGTGTTTATCTTGGATCTGGGGTCTTCGCCGAGGTCACGTTGATGTTTCAGGCCAGACGATGGTCAACCTTGCCTTGGAC
The DNA here is from genome assembly GCA_964472395.1 of uncultured bacterium. Taxonomy (GTDB): domain Bacteria; phylum CSSED10-310; class CSSED10-310; order CSSED10-310; family CALFER01; genus CALFER01. The sequence continues at coordinate 19,205 of CAYYMM010000047.1, forward strand.
CTACCCCGATTTCATGACTGACCGGGTTCAGGGATTTTTGTCCCGATGCCGATCTTCCCTTTCCCAACATGCAAACCGAAGCGGTGGAGACTTCGCATCGTTTCAGACCGATCACACGTGTGAGCCACACAAGATCGTTAGACAGTGAGATTGAAACATGATCGCATTGAAAAGTGTTTTCTCGATGCTTGCACAACCTGCTCAGACGACTCGCCGCTATCTCGTCCACCTTCCCTCGGGCAACCCATGGTTCGTGTTTGGTGGATTCATCGTTTCCTGGTATCTGTTCAGGTTTCTTAAGGATATCGATTTGTTTCGGGTTCGCCCTTCGAGCATGCTTGTACTGGTACCAATCGAGTTAGCACTCCTGTTGATTTTTTTCTTCGCCGCCGCGGCTATTCTTCATATGACAGCAGATTTTTTTGGGGGAGGAGGACGTGGTCTCACGCTATTCAGACTTCTGCTTCTGGATATCCTTCCTCTTTGGTTACTCGGCCCTGTTTCCTACCTCTCTGATGCTTTTCCTTCGCTCAACCTGCTTGGATTTGCATTGATATTGTCTTTGCTACTCTGGACTCTGTTACTCGTTGTCATCAGCATCAAAGAAGTCTATCGTTTTACACTCAGCCGCGCACTCTCGACTCTCCTGTCCCCACTCGCCATCATCGCGATCGGATTCTCTGCATCATATTTTCTTCTCGACACTTTTGGTCTCAACTACTTCAAGGACATGATCCGCTTTCTCTTCGGATAGGATCTTCAGACCTGGATTCAATCAACGGATGATGATGCCGACTCTGTTTGCTTATTGCAAATCGACCTGATTTCTTTTAGATTGACTGATCTTGATCGCGCGTTTCTTCGGAAACACAAGCTTCGAATCGCATTTGCCAAGGAGTTACCGATGCTCAATACGTTTCGATCGAAAATCAAATTCTGGAGTCATGTTGCGCTGTGGCCTGTGATTATCGCATTTATTGCTTTCTATGGCTGGAGTTTTGTCGGAACTGATAACGCACGCCCGGTTCGAAATGCGGCAGTCATCGGAGACCGGGTGATAGACTGGTCTGAGGTCAACCTTCTAAGAAACCGATATCAGCAGTTCTATCGACAGATGTACAAAGAAAACTTCGAACAGATGGCTCGAAACATGAACTTTCAGGAACTCGCTCTGAACCGCCTGGTTGATGATGAAATTCTTGCTCAGGAAGCCGGGAAACTGGGGGTCACGGTTGCTGATGAAGAAGTGAGATATGCCATCAAAACAACCAGCGCATTTCTGAAAAACGGCCAGTTTTCACCTCAGTATTACAACAACGCTCTGAAGTCCATGGGAATGACCCCGGCTCAGTATGAACAGTCGATTGCGCGTGAGATTCTTCTGACGAAAACTCGCGCATTGATCGGCTCACTGACACCCATTACCCGTGATGAAGCTCGTGAAACGTTCATCCGTCAAACGATCAAGCTTGATGCTGACTTCATCGCATTGAAAAACGCGACTTTTCTTGAAGATATCAAACCCGAAGATGCTGAAATAGAAGCGTATTACACAGAACACAAAGACGAGTTCAAAATCGGCGATCAGTACAAACTGGATTATATTCAGATCGATACAACCGACCTGGAAGCAGCGGTTGAGGTTACCGATGAAGATATCGATGATTACTACAGCGAAAATGCGGACCGATATAAGCAACCTGAACAGGTTAAAGCATCGCATATCCTGTTCAAAGTCGAATCAGGAGCTTCCGAAGAAGCCTGGACGGCAGCGCTCAACCGGGCAAACGAAATCAAAAAGCGCCTCGATGCTGGAGAATCATTTGAAAAGCTGGCAACCGAGTTTTCTGATGATAACAGTGCAGCTAATGGCGGCGATTTGGGTTATTTTTCAAAAGGACAAATGGTTAAACCATTTGAGGATGCTGCCTGGGCGATGGAGAACGAACAGATCAGCGAACCGGTGAAATCCAACTTCGGGTATCACATCATCAAGAAAGTTGATCATAAATCCGCTTCCTACAAACCACTCGAAGAAGTTCGCGCGAGTATCGTCACCGCAATGAAACGCGACGCCGCAAAAGAACTCGCCCTCGAAAAAGCTCGGGATCTCATTGCGGATGATACAAAGAAACTGACGGATATTGCTTCGGCGAATAATCTTGAGGTTAAATCAACTGATCTATTCGAAAAAAATCAACCCCCGAGAGAGATCGGTCGCGGTAAGAATTTTGATAGTGTTTTCTCTTTGGAACCTGGGACCGTATCCGCACCGATTGAGACAAACCGGGGGATCTTTCTGTTCAGTCTGAATCAGAAGGTCGATTCACACATCCCGGAGTTTGATACCGTCAAGGAAAAAACCACGACGAAAGTCAAACAGATCAAAGCCGGAACCATGGCAAAGCAAAAAGCCGAGGAACTTCATCGTGAGATTCAGGCCGGGGGCGATTTTGAGAAAATCGCAGCCAAACATAATCTGACAGTTGAATCCACCGGAGAGTTTGCTCCCGGTGCATTTATCCCGAAGGTCGGCAGTGATGAAGCCATCTCAGACGCATTGTTTGCCATGAATGTCGGTGACGTCTCGGATGTTAAACAATTGAACGACAAATGCGTCATTTTCAAGGTGAAATCATCTAAGGCATTCGATGAAGCTCAATTCACTTCTGAGATCCCGGCTTTGAATGCGAAACTACTGAGTTCGAAACAGCAGCAAACCGTGAATTCCTACGTTCAGAATCTGAAAGAAAAATTGAAGAAAGAAGGCCTTCTGACCGTCGAGGCGATCGAGACGCCGGAAGAGTAATCTCCATCGAGTACCAATGACAGGTTCATCTCAATCCGCTCTGTTCCAGGACCCATTGATCCAATTTGGTCTGGAGCGAATGGACAGGGAAATTATCGATCTTTTTAGTCGGGACGATCCTGAAACCCTTGAGCTGATTCTGCCATTGATTCGACGACCCGGGAAACGACTCCGACCCGTTCTTGCTCTGTTATCCGCTTCCGCTTCAGGTTGTTCGGATGAACGTTCCTTCAAATATGCAGCAGTTATCGAACTGATTCACTCAGCCAGTCTGTTTCATGACGATGTCCTGGACAACGCCTCACTCAGACGCGGATTACCCAGCGCCAATCAACTTATCGGCAACCATCTTGCCATTTTAGTCGGCGATTTCCTTTACTCGAAGGCAATTTCACTGATGATCCGCGATAAAAAAGCCTGTCAGGCTGCCGTCAACGCTACTGTGATCGCTATGACGGAAGGTGAGATCGTTCAGTTGCGGAATCAACATACAGATTCCGGAAGCATCGAACGGTACTACTGGATCATCGAAAGGAAAACTGCCCGATTGATGGAGTTGGCTTGTTTTCTTGGAGCTTCGGCATGTGGTACCCCCCAGGAAATCCGTGCGCTCGCCCAATACGGTAAACACCTCGGACTGGCTTTTCAAATCATTGATGACCTTCTGGATTGGATTGGTGGCGAAGAAGACCTCGGAAAGAAGATCTTCCAGGATGTCCGAGATGGGAGGATCACGCTTCCTGCGCTTCTCCTGATCGAAGCACTCGATCCAGAATCATCGAAAGAATTCCTGACGCTCATTCAATCAGGAACAGGACCTGATCTTGATGCGAAATTGGTCTGGTATCAGTCCAGAATGAAAGATTTCCAGATCGACCGACAAGTTCGTGCTGAAGCAAAGAAGCAATCCGATCTCGCGGTCAAAAACCTTGAACGGATCAAGCCATCACATGAACGCCTTCTTTTAGAACGACTTCCTGACATTTTAATCGATCGGATTCGATGAGCCTCGTGCAACAAAACCCCGATTCCCTTTTTCAGGAACCCCTAACCGATGGCCGCCGCACACGATGTTTACTGTGTCCACAGCTGTGTCTCATCAATCCCGGAATGAAAGGGTTATGCAGATCGCGGGAGAATATTGACGGAAAGCTTGTTTCAACCTCCTACGGACACGTTGCGGCGCTGCATATCGATCCAATCGAGAAAAAACCGCTCTATCACTTTCTTCCCGGTTCACATGTCCTCTCGGTGGGGAACAATGGCTGCAATCTGAAATGTGCTTTTTGCCAGAACTGGTCGATCTCACAGGTCGATTCTAAAACGTCTTACATCTCCCCTGCCGAATTGTTACAAATGACTCTGAATGCTGGCACACCTTCTGTTGCTTTTACGTATGCCGAACCAATTGTATGGTTCGATTATGTTCTGGATTGTTGTCAGATCCTACACAAATCCGGAATAAAAACCGTGCTTGTGACGAATGGAATGATCAACCCCGAACCTCTGACGATGATCCTCCCCTTCGTCGATGCTATGAATATCGACATCAAGTCCATGGATCCTGATTTCTATCGATCGTTGTGTCACGGATGGTTGGATCCTGTCCTTGAAACCGTCAGGAAGGTTCATCAAGGTTGTCATCTCGAAATAACCAATCTGGTGATTCCCAATCGCAATGATAGCAAGGAATTGTTTCATCAGCTTGGAGATTTCATCCAGAAAGAATTATCCAGAAAGACTCCACTCCATCTGAGTGCATACCATCCGGAGTTTCGTCTTTCGGAGCCCCCAACATCTTATGAAACAATGAAAACCGCTTATTCAATTCTCAGCCAGTATCTGGATTTTGTCTATCTGGGGAACATCACTGGCGCCGGATCTGACACGATCTGCCCATCATGTGGATCTCCTGCAGTCCGTCGATCCGGGTATCATCTCATCCAGATTAATCTTTCTCCAGAAGGAAACTGCCCCGTTTGTTCACGGGCTTTGCATTTTATTCTCACATGAAGATCAGAAATCATTTCTCAGAGTTATGGCTCGCGTCTGGCTCACCGCGTAGAATCGCACTTCTCAAGCAGATCGGCCTTGACCCGCGAGTCTGTAATCATACATACCACGAAACTCTGACACCTGGTTTACGTTCACCAAGAGAAGTTGTCATCACACATGCGAAGAATAAGGCTGAATCCGTTCTGCCTGACCATACCGGTATCGTTGTTCTCGGCGCAGATACTATAGTCGTATGCGCAGACCGGATTCTGGGAAAGCCGCGCGATCATTCTCAGGCGGAGGAAATGCTGGAATTGTTGTCCGGCCGCAGCCATCAAGTTTATTCCGGCATTGCATTTTCATCATTATCAGGTCCAACCATCACCCGATATGCGGTGAGCACGGTCCATTTCAGATCACTGTCTGAATCTGAGCTCAGTTTCTATCTCAAGACGGAAGAATGGACGGACAAGGCCGGAGCTTATGGAATTCAGGGATATGCCGCGGCCTTCATCACAAGGGTCCAGGGATGCTACTTCAATGTAGTCGGGCTTCCGATCTCTTTGGCTGTGCATACACTGCTCACACACTTTCCCGGAATTTGGCCTCCAAAGCTTTAAGTGACTCCAGCATTATCAACTCGCAGGGAATCATTGCAGATTGACTCCCGATCGTGTAGTTTTTTTTAGCCCGCGCCGCATTCCGTCTGGGATGCGAATGAGAATGGAGGTTCACATCGATGGGAAAAGCCGGATTACCTTTGGATGAACGCAAAATGATCGTTGATCTGCTGATGAAAGTCAGACAGAGAATGATGACCCCGGAAGTCCTCAGGAGAATCGATAAACTGGAAGAATTCCCCGAGAACATTATTCGGGAACTTCTCGGCCCCAATATCGGTCTGCAGCTGTTGTTCATTCCCGAAGAGTTCGGCGGGATGGGTGGTGGAGCTCGGGACATCGCGGTGATCTCGGAAGAAATGGCGAAAGTTTGTCTCGGTATCGCCACCGCTTTCCTGGCCATTCACCTCGGTACTGATCCCATTTTAGTCGGAGCGACAGCCGAGCAGAAGCAAAAATGGCTCACAAAGATTGCAGAAGAAGGCTGTATTGTCGCATATGCAGTTACTGAACCTGAGGCCGGAAGTAATCTCTCGAATTTCAAAACCAAAGCTGAACCGGTAACCGATGCCACCGGAGCTATCATGGGTTATCGGATCAATGGAAACAAGCAGTTCATATCGAACGGTGGATTTGCTGATTTCTTGACCGTCCTTGCACAAGCCCCCGAGGGTCCGACATTTTTCATTGTCGAGAAGAATGCAGAAGGGTTCAAGCCTGGAAAAGCGGAGGAAAAGCATGGTATCCGATGCTCCAATACCGCACCTTTGACATTTAACAATGTTTTTGTTCCTGCTGACCAACTTGTAGGAGGAGTTCCGGGACAGGGTCTAAATCAGGCCAATGAAGTATTCGGTTACACGCGGCTGATGGTAGCTGCCTTTGGACTCGGTGCAGGTGTCGCAGCACTGGAACGAGTCGTATCCTATGCGAGAGAACGGATCCAGTTCGGCAGTCCGTTGATCGAAAAACAAGGCTTCACGCACAAACTGATCATTCCACACTACATCCACCTTGAAGCAGCTCGCGCATATATCGAAGAAGTAGCCGATCGTCTGGATTCCGGTGAAAAAGATCTCCAGATCGAAGGATCAATTGCAAAGCTTTTTGCAACAGAATCAGGCAACGCATGTGCAGAATCAGCGATTCAGGCGCTGGGTGGGTATGGGTACATTCATGAGTATGATGTCGAGAAGATCAAGCGTGACGTAAAAATCACAACCATCTATGAGGGGACGAGCGAGATTCAGCAGATGATCATCAGCACCTTCAGGTGGCGTGCAAGCGTTAAATCGAAGTGGCAGTTTTACCAGAGTATGGCGGATGAAATGGCTGCTGTCCCGGATGACTCCCTGCATGCCGGCTTGGTCAGTCAAGCCGCAGATGTACTCAACAAGACCATCCAGTTCGTTCATCTGCAGAAACTGACGCGATTGCAATTCATCATGTTCAAGCTTGCGGACTGTATGACGGAGGTCGAGACGGCGGTTGCTCTGATCCGGAAAACGGTTTCCGCGCGCAATCACGGTTCGCAGGATTTTCAACGTCTGCAATTGATATCTCGGCTTTTCGCACGAGAAGTCCTACTGCATTGCCAGTCGACTGCCCATCTGGTCAAATTTGGCAGCTCTTCCGAAATTCCCTCGCCTGATACGATCCATCCGCCGAACGACGCATGCGTTTATCGAGGGATGCTCGATGACATGGACTCCCTTCTGCGTTACCTCTGATCAGCTGATCATGCTAGGATTAGACTCAAGACGCATATCGATACTTGCTCTGACGATTTTGTTCGTTTTCAGTCTTCAGGGATGCTCGATAAAGCGATTTGCCAGGAAATACGTTCGTGCTGCTTCCAGCGCGATCTCCGATAGCCTCCGACAACAACCCGATCCCGAGATCGCCCGTGATGCATCTGCGACTTTGCTTTTAAGCATCGACGCTGCAATCAGCCGTTCCCCCGACGATCCCGCGTTATTGCTCGGGGGGGCACAGTCATACACCACATATAGCTCAGCCTTCGTTCAGGAAGAATCCGCTGAACGCGCATTTATACTCTACAATCGAGCTCTGGAATACGCATTGCGTGCATCTCGGATTGCATTCGATCTCGACGTGACATTCGCGGATATGACTCCAGATCAACTGAGTGTCGTTCTGCAAAATCTTGACCCCGATCGAGTCCCATACATTTACTGGACGGCGTATTCCTGGGCTGGATGGCTGGTGACTCACCACGACACAATTCTCGCGATAGCCGATCTCCCCAAGATCATCAACCTGATGGAAGCAGTTATGAAGATTTCTCCGGAGTTCAATGACGGAGGAGTCTTTCTATTTCTAGGGATATACGAATCCAGAAAACCGGTGATTGCCGGAGGAAACCCAGAGAAATGTAGAGAGTATTTTGAACGCGCGATAGAGATTGCCGGTGAAGAGGCATTAATGCCTCGGGTGCTTTTCGCTCAGTATTACGCTCGATCTATTCTCGATCGTGAGTTGTTTGTACAACTCCTTGATGAAGTGCTCGCAGCGCCACCCACCCGTTCATCTGATTTGAATCTTGCTAATGCGCTGGCTCGCCTGAAAGCAACAAAACTCTTATCTTCAGTCGACGATCTGTTTTAGGAGGCTCGATGAAAGTATCTCAATTCGCTCTGGTTGTTTCATTGTCACTAGTTTCGTTTTCGTCAGCCTTGGTGGCTGCTGAATCTGCATGTGTTCTCAAGATGTCCATTCTTGCACCCGATGGAAGCGCATGGGTGAACGAGTTTAAAAGCATGAATGAAGAATTGATGAAAGCCATCGATGGACAAGTCCAGTTCAAGATATATCCCGGTGGTATCATGGGAGATGACGATGTGGTACTTCGGAAAATCCGTGTCGGACAACTCGACGGTGCGTGTCTTACAAGTCGCGGGTTGTATAAAATCTATCCGGATTTTCGCGTCCTGACTCTCCCCGGATTGTTCAGGTCGGATTCGGAAATCGATGCACTGATTCAACAGTTGGCTCCGGATCTGAATAAAACATATCGGGATTTAGGCTTCGAAGCTCTCGGTTTCACAGGAGTCGGGTTCACATACATGTATTCTCAAAAGGATATCCAGAACACGGACGACCTGAAGAAATCCAAAGCATGGCTCTGGGAGAATGATCCCGTGATGAAAGCGTTGTATAGAGCCGCTGATGTCACCCCTGTGTCGCTCGGAGTCGGCGATGTCATGACCGCGTTACAAACCGGATTACTGGATACTGTATTCAATACACCCACGGGCATTCTTTCTTTGCAATGGTTCACAAAGGTCAGCTATATGTCTGATCTGCCGCTGAGTTACTCATTCGGCGGATTTCTACTCAGTGAAAAAGCCTGGCAGCGTGTTCCCGAGAACCTGCGAGAGACTGTCCGGGAGATCGTCAGTCGCCACATGAAGAACATCACCGACCAGATACGGATCGAAGATCAACGAGCCATTGAAGTGATCAAAGGACGTGGAGTTCAAATCAGAGCGATATCCGATGATTTTCGGAAGAACATAGAAGTGATCACGGCATCTGCTCGGCAAAGTCTGATCGACGGCGATAGTTCAAAAATGCTGCTCGATCGAATTAACGGCATCGTCGGAGAGTTGAGGTATTGATCAGCCTTCAATGAAACCTGGATCTCTGCAACGGATCGGAAACTGCATTCGGCGAGTGGAATCGATTTATCTGGTCATACTTATGGCCTCTCTGGTTGTTCTTTCATTTATTCAGATCGCAGGACGCCTTCTTCTTAACCAAGGATTCTTTTGGGCAGATCCGATCATCAATCATCTCGTCATGTGGAGCGCTCTCGCAGGCGCAGTGGCGGCCACACGATCGAATGAACATATCAATATCGATATCTTTCAGCGCTTGCTGTCTCGTCGAGATCGTGCGCTTGTCCAAGCAGGAATGTTTCTAGTTTCAGTGTTGATTTGTGTGATTCTGATTCATGCGTCCATTCGATTCATCATTGATGAGTATCATATGGGACCGGTCATCGTTGCACCTGTTCGTTCGTGGATCCTGCAACTTCCGATACCATTGTCATTTCTGTTCATTGGCCTGAGATTTCTGATGCTCGCTGTGGATCGGATCATTGGAATCGGTAAAGAACCGTGATTCTGCTTGGCCTTTTCACACTTATTCTCGCTCTTCTGGGCGCGCCATTGTTTATTATCATTGCATCAAATGCCATTATGCATCTGTATTTTAACGATCTCGATCTGTCTCTGACTATTATCGAGTTTTACAGACTGGCAAGCATGCCGATGTTGTTGCCAATTCCGTTGTTCACTTTTGCAGGTTACATTATGGCTCAGAGCGGAACGCCGCGCCGTTTGGTTCGATTATCGCATGCGTTGTTCGGCTGGATCCCGGGTGGTCTTGCCATAGTATGTCTGATCGCCTGTGCATTATTCACCGCGTTCACCGGAGCTTCCGGTGTAACAATTGTTGCGCTCGGAGGCCTTCTCTTCCCCGCCCTGGTTAGCGAGTCGTTCGGCGGCAAGTTTTCTCTTGGACTAATCACGACATCAGGAAGTCTGGGATTGTTGTTTCCGCCGAGTCTTCCGATCATTTTATATGGAGTGATTGCAGGCACTTCGGTTGATGAGTTATTTATCGGAGGCATCCTTCCGGGTTGTCTGATGATCGGACTCCTCGCACTGCTCTGTATGTTCTATGCAAGGAAAAGGTTCATTCCGCGACAGGCGTTTTCGTTCCGGGAGCTATGGTCTGCAATTGGTGCCGCACGATACGAAATCCCACTGCCGATCATTGTTATTGCAGGTATCTATTCCGGTAAGTTCGCAATTTCCGAAGCTGCTGCCCTGACCACATTTCTTGTCGTGCTTGTCGAAGTCTTCCTTTATCGAGACATTGCGTTGAAGGATCTTCCCGAAACCATCCAGAGGAGTATGGTGCTGGTTGGGTCAGTCATGATCATCATGGGTTGTTCACTTGCATATACGAACTACCTTCTGGATGCTGAAGTTCCCATTAGAATACTGGATGCGATCAAAGTTCACATTACAAGTCCTTTGGCATTCCTTATATGTTTGAATATCTTTCTTCTGATCGTCGGTTGCATGCTGGATATCTTCTCAGCCATCATTGTCATCGTGCCGCTGATCGTTCCGATCGCCTCGAACTACGGAATCGACCCCGTGCATCTCGGAATCATTTTCCTAGCAAATCTGAACATCGGATATTTGACTCCACCGGTCGGAATGAACCTGTTTATTTCCAGTATTCGATTCAAACAACCCGTGATTTATGTCTATCGGGCCGCATTGCCTTTCCTAGTCATTCTTTTTCTGTCTCTGGTTCTGATTACATACATTCCTGGTATCTCGCTCATCCTACTCGATCGCTGAGCGATATCACCCATTGATCATCCGAAGAGGTTGGCCCGTGCTCTGAACGACGGACAACCATTCCATGCCATCAGGATCTAGAACTTTCCTTTGGGACACAGCAAGAGCCATGGGGATATGAACGAAATAATTGTTGCATGTACCGACGAGCATACCGGTTCTTCCGGCGAACGCTGCATGTACAGCATTGTGCGCGAGTTCGGAACAAAAAACGCTGTCTTCAGCGCTTGCCTGAGCTGACCGGATTTCATAACTCGGATCGAAGTATCGGATGTTAATTCCGATCGATCTCGATTCAAAGTAGTCTGCGATTCGTTGTTTCATAAATGTACCGATATCCGCGAGACGACGATTTCCTGATGCATCTGTTCCAAGCTGCTCGGCAGTGTCTTTCAAGTGCTCCTGCCCGCTTCCTTCGGCAATAACCACGAGAGCATGTCCGCGTCGTTCGATGCGATTTTCAAGATGTTTCAAAAACCCATTCTCACCATCCAGATCGAATGGTTGTTCGGGGATCAACACAAAGTTGACGTCGCCACTGGCCAGAGACGCTCGGGCTGCAATGTAGCCGGAATGGCGGCCCATCAGTTTCACCAGGGCGATACCATTTGGAGCTCCCTGTGCCTCGACATGGGCACAATCCAGAATTTCCTTAGCTTTTGCGACCGCCGTGATGAAACCAAAACTACGGTCGATGAATGCTATGTCATTATCGATCGTTTTGGGGATTCCTATCACACTCACCGGATACTCGCGTTTTCGACACTCTTCAGCGATCGCCATCGCTCCGCGCGTCGTGCCGTCACCTCCGACGGTGAACAGCATTCCAATACCCCGTCGCTGAAGAAAATCAGCCATTTCAACCGCTTCCTGATTCCCGCGTGATGATCCGAGAAACGTGCCGCCTCGAGTATGGATATCCGTAACGATTTCCGGCGTGAGGGGTATATTCGTGCCGGCATAGCGCATCGTCATACCTCGGAACCCATAGCGGATTCCAAAAATCTCTCTCACGCCGTACTGATGAAACAAAACCATGACAACCCCGCGGATAACGTCGTTCAAGCCCGGGCATAGCCCCCCGCATGTAACGATTGCGGCTCGGACATTCGATGGGTTGAAATAGATCATGGGTCTGGGGCCAGCTAACTCAAATGAAGGAGGTTCTTGCCCGTTCTGACAGTATGTTTTCCAGTCGTGC
>CAYYMM010000048.1:0-31193 GCA_964472395.1 uncultured bacterium
TGATCCGAGGAAGAATCCGCATGGTCAATCCGATATCCTTGAATTCGTATGATTTGACAACGGCTCCCGTGTCCGTCGTCTGCGAACTCGTCAGAAATGGTCGCTCCTCACCTACAATGATCTCGGCTTCTTCATTGTCCAATGTCAGCAGATGAGGCGTGGAAAGGATATTGACGCCGCTCTGACCTTCCATTGCCCGAGCCAGCGCCGCAAGATTGACGAATTCCTGTCCGCCAAAAGAGATGGTGCCTTTGGCGAGTCCGAGCGCGAGTCCGGAGGGGGCCGAGAGCGGATTCCGCGAAACATCCTGAAGAGAACCGCTGTCCCCATCTATCGGCAGGTTTGTTCCTCCTAGTCCCCGATACTCCGAATCCGACAATGCATCAGTCAGACGCCATTCGAGGCCGAGTTCACGCATGCGATCCGAACTCATTTCAACGATCAACCCCTCGACAAGAATCTGGCGGCGGGGCGTATCCAGATCGGCCAGAACCGCTTCGATTGCCTGATGCTCTTCGGGTGACGCGGTCACAATCAACGCATTCGTGCTCGGTTCAGGACTGATTGTGATCGTTACCTTCGGCGTCCTTCGGTCTTTATGGGCCGGTTCGTTCGGATCAGTTTCCGCCGCGGTATCGATCCGGTCGACCTGACTGTTGAGCGCCGCCGCGACTTTTACGGCATCGATATGCCTGAGATGATGCACTCGTATGGTGCCGCGATTGACAGCAAGAGGTTTGTCGAGCGCATCGAGAAGAGTACGGGTCGTGTCGAGCACATTCCGGGTGGCGTTGACCATGAGGCAGTTGCTTCGGGTTTCCGCTATGAACACAGGGCGCTCACCCGATTTGACGTGTGACGCGTTGAAAAGCGCATTCAAGGCATCGGCGATCTGAGCGGCTTCGGCATGGTCGAGACAGACCACCTGAAACGAGGTGTCTCCTCCGGCCGAATCCAGGCTGGTGACAATCGCGTCGATCCGGTTCACGTTCCTACGCGTATCGGCGACAATCAGAGTCCGGCTCGGGATGTGAACCGCCACATGGCCCGCGCGCGTCAGGAGTGGCTGAACGAGTGCACGGATCTCCTCCGGATCCACTCGCTCTGTCCGGATGATCTTCGTGATGAAACTGTCCGCGTCCCCGCTTCGGACTCCCGCTTCGGAATCACCTTCTTGCTTAGCTCGCGTCGATGGGATGATCTTGACGATGTTCCCCTCCGAAACCGCCGTGAATCCGTACACGTCCAGAACGGCATGAAAGACGGACGGAATCGCCTCTCGCGGGATCGATCGGGGCGATGTGACCGTGATCTTTCCTGTTACGGCGGGATCGAGCACATAATTCTGGCCTGTCAGTTCGCTCACAACCTTGATGAAGGAGCGGATATCGATGTCCGAGAAATCCAGTGCAACGTCTTCTTGTGTCTGAGCGCGGACCGATGGATTCGAAAATGATCCGAGGAGAATAGCCAGCATCAGAAAAAGCGGGAGTTTAACGGATTTCATATTGCATCTGCACATCGTGTTGATTTCTCCTGAGACTCACGGTCAATCGAGTGGCATGGGATGCCTCCCCGAGCACCCGGTGCAGATCTTCAATCGTCCGGATTGCCTGCCCGTTGATCGTGGTGATCATATCGTTCAACTCAAAACCGAGAGACGGGAAGAAGCCGCGGGGTTTCATGGATGTGATCCGATATCCTGCCGGCTCCCCGTGCGCATCTCTTACCGGCGCAAACGAAATCTCCTGACCCAGGCGGTCAACCCGGGATAGGATGTCCGTCAATCGCGTCCGCTCGATCAGGTTCTTGGCGGATCGGGACGGACTGCTCTCCGGTGAATCTCCCGGTGCACCGAGTGTCAGCATTTCACGGTTTGTTCCATCGAAAAGCACCAGTTCACTCCTCGAAATGCGTTCGACTTTACCGGGACCTACCGGATCACCAGGGTGGAGAATCACTTCCTTCGATGAACTGAGATCAACGACGATGGCGATTTCTCCGGCGACCGTTCCCTTGAGTTCAACACCGAAGTGACGACTGATTGATGAAGGTTCACGGTTTTCACTGACAGGTGAGGTCTCTGGCCGGGTCGTGGAACCAAACAGCATTCCGGCATTCGATTCGACTCGTATAGCATGATTCAGCCCTGTGACCGGAATGGGTGAATCCGTGTCAGCCACTTCCTGAGACAACATCACCTGCAATGTTCGGATGGTCGTATAAACTGTCGCGCAAACCAGAAAAATCATCAGAGAATTCGAGCAGATTCGACGGAAGATCATATCTTCGAAACGTATCGAAGAATCCATCCGGATGCAAGGCGACCGTGAGATTGACAGACAAAAAGGCGCTCCGTGGGAGCGCCTTCATCTTTGTTTCGTGCTGTCGAGTCGCTGATCGATTAGTCGGCGTATCCGAACGAGCAGGAATCCATGTCGATCAGATCATAGGTTCCGGCATGGAACATCGCGAGCCAGAATGTGATCCCCTCGGCTGATCCTGTGACCTGTGGCCAGATAAAATCGAATATGGTCCGGGAAATGCACTGGCACGGGGGAAGTGTCATGAACTCGAAATCGAGATCCTGTGACCAGCTCGGATAGAACCAATACTGGCCGTAGACATCGAGCAGAACATAGAAATCGATATCGAGTCCTGCGTTATTCCCGTTGCACAGATCGGCAATGAAAAGGAAGTGATCTCCGCCATGGAAGTTCGAGCCGCTCAGTTGACACGTGAGTGATGTTTCGGGACATCCAGTCGGTGTCGGAGTGGGAACGCCCATCGTCGGAGTCGCAGTCGGAATCTCGATGGTAGGTGTAGGCGTCGGTGTAAAACTCGGATTCGATGTCGGAGTGATGGTGGGCGGAGATGTTGGGTTCGACGTGGGTGTCGGCGAAGGCGTGTATGTGCGGGTCGGCGTTGAAGTTGGCGTAGACGTCCGGGTCGGTGTGACAGACGGAGTGGCTGTCCGGGTTGGAGTGATCGTCGGCGTGCGTGTCGGCGTGAACGTTGCCATGCCGGTCGGTGTGATCGTGGGTGTAAACGTCGGTGGTCCCGGAGTCTCTGTCGGTGGCGGCGGCGTCGGTGTGTTGACCGGTCCGCTGCTCTCCGCCCAGATCTCGATGTCGTCGATATTCCAACCGCAATATACAACCGAACTGTCTGTTGTGCCCATGGTCCATCTCAGATACAGGGTTGGCGCATTGTCGGCAACGGCCGAAATGTCGTATGTGAGCGGTATCCAGGCGTTGTCATTAAGGTTGCTACCAGTGTGTGACCAGATTGTCGTCCAAGTCGAACCATCATTCGATACACGGAAATAGGCATGATCAAAGGAGGCACTCTCGACGCCCAGCCATCGCATGAACCTGACTTCCACGTTCGTCAGAGAGGCGCAGTCGATCGCGAGAGTCGTGAGATGTTTCTCGGACATACTGTTGGTGTAGGAACCATTGAGATTGTACCCGTAGACATTGACGCCCGTGTATCCGTTGTTCGGGTCGCCACCGCTTCCGGTCGGATCGCCGAATGCCCAGGACGGTTCCGCAACCCAGCCCGGATCCACATCGAGCGGCCAGTAATAACGTCGAGCGAATAGGGACGAGGTCACATCCGCTGTGAACGTATCCGTTGTCGTATATCCCTCCGCGGTCATTTCAAGAGTGAATGTGACGAGGGTGTGATCCGGGATGGATGGCGACGCCGTCACCGTGAAGTATGGCGACAGGCACGACGCGCTGGAGGCTGGAGCAATATCCGGCCATGCGGCCTGGTTATCGTCGATCGTGATATAAGTCGGATTGTCGGACGACAGCGTGGCGCTCACCATGTTCGCCGTTCCCGAGCCCTGATTGGCCAGCTCGACGATGAACTGGGCGGTTTCCCCGGGGTCCAGTACGCCATCGGCGTCCCCTCTCAGAGGATCGAGAATGACGAGCGAGTCGAACGAAAGTTCAGGCGCAACAACTTGTTCCGTGAAATAGGTCGTGCCCGAGGCCGAGCCCGAGGTCCACACCAGAGCGAACGGGATTGATTCTCCGTCGGCTGCTTCACCGCTGACAGAGAACTGATATGCGGTCAGACTCGACCCGACGGCGCTCTGCGCGATGTCCGGATAACTCGATGCGTTGACGAGCATGGTCACGTGCGGATTGGTTGTCGAAAGGACTGCCGAGACTCCTGTGGCATCTGTACCGAGGTTGGCCAGCGTGATCGTCGTCAGAATCGTTTCTCCGCTGTTGATCTCGCCGTTGTTGTTGCCGACCGAGTCATCGATGAGATGGCTGTGGTACGACAAATTGGGTTCGTTGCAGGGGGCTTCATACGAAATCATCACATCGTCGATATTCCATCCGGAGCCGACCACTGAACCATCGGAGGTGCCCATCGTCCATCGCAGATAGACGGTTGCCTGCCCGTCCGCAATGCCCGCAATATCAAAAGTCTGAGGAACCCATGCGGTGTCCTGGAATGTGGAGCCGGTGTGATTCCAAAGGGTGGTCCATGTCGATCCATCGGTCGAAATCGACAGGCGGGCGTGGTCGTAGGATGCACTCTCAAGCCCCAGCCATCGATAATAGGACAACATACAATTCTGGGCACTGGAGCAGTTGATCGCGGATGTCGTCACGTGATACTCCGGCATGTTGTTTTCATAGGCCCCATTGAGATTGTAGCCCACTACGTTCGGACCGGTGTATCCCGCGGCTGGATCGCCGCCCAAACCTGTCGGTTGCCCGTACGCCCACAGCCCTCCCGAATACGTCCAACCGGGATCGACACTCATATCTTCATTGAGTAACTCATACAGGGCGAGCGTCGTGAAGGTATAGTACGCGCCGGCATTGTCATCCGTCACCATATTGCCTGCCGGATCCATGCTCGTAACGCTGAAAACATAGTCCGTACACGGTATCAGACTCGTCAACTCCACCACGTGACTGAGCACATCCGTCGAGTCCGATTCCTGCATCGAAAGAGATCCCGGACCATAATCGACCATGCTGTCCGCTGCTTCGTTCGTGTCCCATGTGATCGTCGCAGATGTCGAGGTCTTGAATGCAACGAGAACATTGGAAATGATCGGCGCGACACAATCGATGGCTGCCGTATCGGTGTTGGGGACGTTAATCCCGCCTTGTCCGTCATCGGCATCGATGTACAGAACGGTGAGGGTGTCTCCATCGGCCACACGAACCTGGCCTGCACCGGGAGCACCGGTCGTCAAAGTGATCGACCCGTTGAAGATTCCTGAGTCGGCAGCGATCTCGGTGAGCGTCACAACTTCACCGGTCGGATCGGTCACGCTCGTTACGGTCACGGTCTGTGTTCCCAGATTGGCCAGATCGGCATCGGATACCATGATGTCGACCTCGCTCGTGCAATTGTACTGTATCCCCGAGAAAGCGACTGTTCCATCCGAAAAGTTGAGTGAACCGGTCGCTACGAGTGCATAGCTCTGAGGACCCTGTGGAACATTGTATCCCGTTACCGTGATGATGTATCCGCCGACTTCCGGATTGTCGATCTGAACGCATTCGACATTGTTCAGCCGATCCGCTGTTCCACCGGGAACCGAGTGTCCGCTGCTGTAGACATTTCCCAGATAGGTCTGGCCGTTTCCGGTAACGGTCAGATCGAGATCGTTGACGAGATTCACGCTAGCGCTCGGCGTCGACGGAAAATCGGTCCAGACCAGTGTGACTTCAAGAGGTTCCGTCGGGTCGGATACCGAGACGAAGTACTGAATCGATTCTCGCGTGATCCCGGTCTGATTCTCCTGCACATACAGCTTCCGGGAGTCTCCGCTGAAAAACAGTGAAGAATCCAGTGTTACTCGACCCCATCCCTGACCCATGCTCGGCATATCGGCATGACCGCTGCCGGAATCCGCCGTGTAGCTTCCGGTCATGTTGATGCCGGAATTGATCAGGATTGCCTTGACGAGCGCGCCGGTCGGCTCGAATACAAACCCGGGATCCGCCATGCCGAGGGGGTAGAATCCCTGCATGAAGTAATCCCGGACAAGCGCGGCGGCTCCGGCCACTCCGGGCGTCGCCATGCTCGTTCCACTGCTCGTTCGCGTCGAGCAGTTGAAGGTCGTCGAATTGTAATCGCTGGCCGCCGAATTGATGTTTCCTCCGGGCATGGTGATGTCGGGTTTCCGACGACCGTCATCGGTCGGTCCATGACCCGAAAAATACATGTTGTTCTCAGGATTGGCGGCACCGTTCTCCGTCGCCCCGACCGTCACGACGTTCTTCGAAGTTCCGGGAGCCCGGATGGTGTCAGCCGAAGCGCCTTCGTTTCCTGCCGCATAGACGGCCAGATAGTTCGGATGATCCCAATGAAACTGATCCATCTCCTGGCAATCATCATGATACACTCCCGGATTGGACGGCCAGCCCCAGCTGTTCGAATGGATGCGTGCGCCGACTTGGAAGGCGTCGAGATGAGCCTGATATTCGTTATCCGGAGGATAGACGTCGCTGCTGTCGCCGTAATCCTGAATGACCAGTTTCGCAAGAATGGCGATACCGTCGCCGTTGTCATGAGATCCGACTGACGCGAAGTTGTCGCCGGCAATGGTTCCGGCCGTATGCGTCCCGTGTCCCTGGGTGTCATAGCCGCTCGCATAGCCGCTCGGCCCCTGGTACGCAATGATCTTTCTTTGATTGTAGTTTGGGGTGCCGGTCGACGGGATCAGTCCCTGAGAGGCATCGTAGAAGAAACACATGTCCGCATCGGCTCCGGTATCCATGACCGCAACGATCTGTCCGGCACCCATGATACCATGATCATACAGCGGAGTGGCTCCCCCGCCTCCAACACCGCTCTGGCAGAGCCAGTAGGTCGCATCATTGCACAGATCATAATCAGGATAGTCCTGAATCCACTGCACTTCGCTCAGAAACGCGAGTTGTCGAACGGTCTGATAATCCGAAACGACAGGGATTAGAGCCGTCAGCCTTCGATAGTGGGGATTCTCATCCCGGCTCAGAATCTGTCCACCAGCGCCCGTAATTATCGTTTCCGCGTTCTCGAACGGTTCGGTGCCATGAATGGTCAACCGCACCTTGCGAAACTGCGGATCTTTCTGAGTAAAGATACCGAAATCCACCTTCAAAATCGGTTGGTAGGGGCCGATAAAATCGATGCCGCGGAAGGTTTCGATCGCATTGCGCTGATCGCTGGAAAGGCGCACAAGATACGCATTATTCGGGATGTAGTACACGATCTCCCCGACCCTGTCGGAAAGTCGTGCGCGGTCATCATCCGTGATCCTGTGCTCGAAGTGAACCAGATAGAACCCATCACCCCGGTCCGCGGTGATCCACTCGGCGGGAATATCCACGAACCCAACTCCCGCGTTTATCACAGCGTTCTTAAACAGCATGTTTGCGGGATCCTGGCGCGGCTCAACTGCCAATAGATTCTGCGAAACGAAGAGCATGACCAGACATACAATCGTAACCAGACTCTTGCTCATATCCGACCTCCTGAAATTCCAAGGATGTTAACGATCGTCAGCGGATAAGACGAAACACTGGGAGTTAGTATACTGATTCCATGATTCCTTTCCAATCACGGGTAACTGTCCAGTTTATGACCGGTGTCGATTCAAACAATACTGGGATCTGAGCGATGGCGATCAGACGGTGATGCGCGTCGTTTGTGTCTCGGGGTTGCTTTTCGATTCCAGCAGGTCAAGCAATTCCTGGGCTGTCTGGATTCGATCCTCACGTTCCTTCCGGAGGAGTTTCATGATGATCGATCCGAAGTGCTTCGAGATATCTGGACTGATCTCATGCGGTCCCGGGGCTTCCAGATGCAGATGGGCATTGACGACCGCGACGATGTTGTCCGCGCGGAAGGGGTTGACGCCTGTCGCGAGTTCGTAGACGACGACTCCAAGTGAGTAGAGATCGGATCGGGGATCAAGTTCATCCTGTGTAAGAAACTGTTCCGGTGAAGCGTAAACACAGGTTCCGATGAATGTGCCAGTTGTCGTCACCTTCGTGCTCACTTCCGGAAGACGTGCGATGCCGAGATCCGTGAGTACGACACGCCGGGAGGGAGTCAGGATGAGATTGGCCGGTTTTACATCACGATGCACGATACTCAGTGCATGGATGTCACGGAGAGCATTTGCGAGTTGCCGTGTGATCGGGATCAGGAGTGACTCGGCGATCGGCCCTTTGGAAGCAAGCACTTGTTTCAGAGACTGGCCCTGGAGGTATTCCATGAGGATGGCGAGGGTGGTCTGTCCGAATACTTCGCATCTCTCGACCCCGTAGATCGACACGACGTTCCGGGATCGCACGCGAATGCCGATCTCAACTTCCCGTTTCAGGCGTTGAATGATCGTATGGGCTCCCAGCAACTCGGGATGAATGATCTTGACCGCAATATCAGCGCCGATCGGAAGATCCCGTAGAGGTTTGATCAGTTTGGCTCGATACACCGTGCCGCAACTGCCTTTGCCTTTGATCTCACCCAGTTCAAAACTGCCCGATTGCGTTGTAATTCCCCGCTGAGTCATCGATCCGGCACTCCTTCAAGCGAAGGTTTACCATAGAATCCCTAAAAACGAAACTACCGAAGCGCAATCATGCCGCAAGGCTTGAATTTGACCGTTCCGGATGCTACAAGGGAAGTGTGTCCACAGCGAAAAAGCAGACAGGCAATCAGTCGGGTTTCAACAGTTTCAATCAAAGCCATGCGTTTTTGTTCATTCTGATTGCAGCTGTCCTGTATGCAGTATTCAGGATCATCGCGCCTTATCTGAATTCGATCATCCTGTCGATCATTCTCGGTTCGGTCTTCCATCCCATTCATCGCAGATTGCTCAGGTGGACAGGAAATCGTCGAAATCTCAGTGCGTTTCTCTCCTGCATGATTCTCTTCATCGCCGTCGTGCTCCCGCTCACCTTCGTCGTCTTTTCGATGATTCAACAGGGAATCGTGTCATTCAATGCCATACAGGATTGGCTGAAGGCAGGGAACCTCGAGAAACTTCTCGACCGCCCGATTGTCAATCGCGGGATCGATTACATCCATCGGTACTACCCGACCTTTGATGTTCACAATATCGAGATCGACGATCATCTCATTCAGTTGTCGTCGCAATACGGGAAGACCCTGTTGGAGCAGGGACGCAATATCCTGGGTAATCTGACCGCAGTGGTGATCAAGTTCTTCATGGTGATCTTCGTGTTTTTCTTCATTGTGCGCGATGGCGAGGCCATTTTGGATAAACTCCTGCACCTCCTCCCGTTGTCGTCGACTCAAGAGCGGAAAATCATCGACAAGATCAAGGCTGTTTCACAATCCGCCATCCTCGGAACTTTAATCACGGCGATCGCCCAAGGCGCTGCAATCGGAATCGCCTTCTGGATCGTGGGGTTGCCGGGATTGTTCTGGGGATCGATCGCGGCGTTCGCTGCGCTGATACCGGTCGTGGGAACCGCCATGATCTGGTTGCCGGCGGGGATCTATCTGTTCCTGTCTGGCCGATACATCGCAGGCTCGTTTCTGGTGATATGGGCGATCGGGTTTGTCGGAGTGCTGGACAACATTATCCGTCCTCTGTTCATGAAAGGTTCGGCTGGGATGAGCCCTCTATTGATCTTCTTCGCGATTCTTGGTGGGATAAATGTCTTTGGTCTGATCGGTATTCTGTATGGCCCACTCATCTTCGGCATCGCAATGGTGCTGCTCTTCATTTATGAACTCGAGTACGGCCAGTTTCTCAAACAACAGGACCACCTCTGAAGAAATGGATGTGTGATCTCATGAAGAAAATCTTTGTCATCGACACCAATGTCATGTTGAATGATCCGAATTCTGTGTTTGCCTTCCAGGACAATCTCGTGCTGATCCCGATCACATGTATCGAGGAAATCGATAAGTTCAAACGGGATCAGAATGAACGTGGTCGAAATGCCCGGATGGTCTCGCGATATCTCGACCAGTTGCGCCAGGGTTCCGATACGAGTCTTGCGGAAGGTGTCGAGTTGGAAGGCGGCGGCACGCTCAGGGTCGAACTCGGATATCAGGCAATCGTCAACTATCCGTTTCGAAACGGAACGCTGACCAATGACGATCGAATTCTCGCAGTCTGCCTTGATGCGCAAAAAAACCAAGACGGACTTCCGGTCGTTCTCCTGACGCGTGACACCAATTTGAGGATTCGGGCGGATGCAATCGGTATCCATGCCGAGGATTATCTGACGGACAACACTGATATCGATACATTGTATAGCGGCATCCGGAAGATGGTGGTACCCGATGAGGTGATCGATCGATTGTACCATGATCGCGAGATCGATGCGTTTGGAGAGAACCTGACGAGCAATGAGTTTATTCTATTTAAAAGCGAGGTCGAATCAGGTCATACCGGCATCGGACGCGTCTCGGCAGATCTATCCAAGATCGTCGCAGGAGGAACGAATCAACCGGTATGGGGCGTCTCTCCGAGAAATCTCGAGCAGCGATTGGCTATCGATTTGCTTCTCGATGATCGTGTCTCTCTCGTCACACTTGTCGGGAAAGCCGGTACCGGCAAGACCTTGCTCGCGTTGGCAGCAGGGCTGTCGAAATCGATCGACGAGCGTCGCTACAAGAAGTTACTCGTGGCTCGACCGATTTTCCCCATGGGCCGGGATCTCGGATACCTGCCCGGAGAACTGAAAGAGAAACTCAATCCCTGGATGCAACCCATCTTCGACAATCTCGAAATGTTGATCGACTCCGGCTTCCAAAAACCGAGAGGAAAGTTTCAACCCGGGGCGATGGATCTGATCGAACAGGGGATGCTGGAGGTCGAGGCACTCACCTATATCCGCGGTCGTTCGATTCCCAACCAGTATCTGATCGTCGATGAAGCGCAGAATCTTACACCTCACGAACTCAAAACGATCATCAGTCGAGCCGGGGACGGCACCAAAATCGTGCTCACAGGCGACCCATATCAGATCGACAATCCATATCTGGACAGCGAATCCACGGGATTGACCTATGTGGTGGAACGATTCCGTAAATCGCCGCTTGCCGGGCATATTACTCTGGTAAAGGGAGAACGCTCTCCGCTCGCACAGGCAGCGACTGAGCTGTTATAGGGTTCGTTCAGCAGCAGTTGCTGCCGGCTCCGATCCGAAGTTCAAATCCGCGGCGGAACCAACGACTCTCACGAAAATCGACGGAAATATCTCCGTATAGACTCACCAGGTGTTTGAGTTCCGGGATGATTGCGAATCGATGACCATTTTTCTCAAATATGATATCTCCCTCCATCGGCTCTTCCAGAGCGATGCCCAAAGAGGGACCACCTCAGCCGTATCCATTGATGAAAACACGAAAAGCATTTTTAGCGGCAGTGGTCTCCGCCATCTTCTTGAGCTCGATATCTGCTCGATCGCTGATCTGAATCATGAAATCCTCCAGTTCACATTAAAAAGACCGGAACCCGGTCAGTGCGGGCCTCAGGAACTTCCGCATGAATGCGACGATACGGACTTTTGTGTGCTCGGGGATGCAAAGCCGGAAATCTGCTTGACGACGTTGTTCGAACCACATGACGGGCATGTGATGTCGACCGGCGATGATTTCCAGACGAGACGTGTGAAGAGATGTTTACAGTCGGTGCAGCGAAATTCAAACATCGGCATGATCAAATCCTCAGTTCTTCGGCGTGATCAGGTTTTCGATGATGGCCCGTAATTCCTGCCGCTGTTTGACTCCTACCGTCACCATGTCGACGGATTCGCCGTTGAACAGCAGCACGGTCGGAACGGCTTGGATTCCGAGTTCCTTGGCGAGTTCATCGTTTTCGTCTATGTTGACTTTCCCGAAGCGGATTCGTCCGGCGAAATCCTGTGCGAGCTGATCGATGATTGGCGCCAGGACACGGCACGGTCCGCACCATGGCGCCCAAAAGTCGATAAGCATGGGGTGATTCACCCTCAAGACCTCCGCTTCAAAATTGTCCATGTTGATCGTGATGATTTCCGACGAGAATTGGTTTTTTTCTGATGCGTTCATGGCTGCCCTCCTGTTCATTCGCCTTTTTTTAGGCATCTTAAATGCCATATGGTTACATCCGTGATTGGTGCGATCGCGCTTCAGGGAGGCCGGAACTATTCAACGCAGATCTCAATCGAGGTATCTGATCATGTGCATGCTGACGCTGACGGGCATCGTCCCATCACGCGCCGCAGCCCAATGGCAGCCCTTCCAGACCGGTCCCATGCACATGCCCGCCATCGGTCTGCTCCAATCGTTCCAATACACACCCTCGATCCCTGGTCCCTTCGACTCAACCACCGGTCACTGGACCTCGATGGTGTCGTTCCGCTGGGTCAACATCTGGGCCTTCCATCTCGAATCCAATAAGCTGGTTGAACACATCGGTGAAACCGATCTGGATCCATACCGGTTCGGCACGTTCGTGGTCGACATGGAAGCGCTCTGCCTGACGATGGAAGCCTGTTACGGCATTAACGATACGATGGATGTTCATGTGTCGATTCCGTTTTATACGATCGGTGGCGGTACTCTGGACGGGTTCATAGAAGGCTTTCACGATCTCTTCGGCATCGATCAGCATCGCAGGCAGGATAACGGACGGAATGAAGCCCGGGTGTTTTACATCGATCGAAATCAGAATGCTCATCTCTTTGACCGAGATGCGCTGTCGGGTACTGGACTTGGAGATCTCTCGCTGTATGCGGGATGGCTGATTTCTGACGCAGTCCCGCTTTTCGCTATCCATGCCGGTGTTAAATGTCCGACACACACTCGGATGATTCCGAGCGAGATCAAGGGATTCGATTTCTATCTGATGTCATCGACAGCATGGGATCTGGGTGCCGCGCGAATCTACCAGGGACTCGGCATCATCTACTACACGGACACCGGGTTACGCGACATCCGATTCATGCGGTTGAGAGGGACCAGTGCGACAACGCTCGAATATCCCATGTCCGATCATATCAGCGGGATCGTGCATCTCATCGCAAATACTCCGTCCGCGCGCTTGCCAAGACTCGATGAATTCGTGTTCGAAATGTCACTCGGACTCAGAGTCGCATGGAGCGATTGTCTGCTCGATATCGGTTTTATCGAAAATATATTCTGGTATGACAATAGTCCGGATTTTGGAGTGTATCTGGGATTCAAACAGCTCTTTTGAATGAATTTCGAATGGGTGAGTCAGGAGGCGTGCCGAGATGTCGGTGGAGAGTTTTCGGGAGGCGTCCAGGGTAGATTCAGGAGGCGTTTTCCTGATCGATGCAGGATTCGATTGCTGACCAGTCGATCTTCGGTGTCGGAAGATAACTGACTTCGGCCCGTCTGGCACGATACAGTTCGATCGTCCGCATCAGCGTCTGATACAGAGTGTTGCATTGGGGGTTCTGCGCAAGCAGTTCCCGGGCTCTGGCATATCGATCCTCGTCGATATCTCCATCGAGAAGCTCATTGATGAGTTCCACGATTTCTTCACATCGCATATTAGGCTTTGCTTGTTCGGTCATTGGGCTTGTCCTGTCATTTTCGAGTTCCTGAATCCGGTGACGTATTGTTCGAGTTCATTGCGAAGAAACATACGTGCACGATGCAGACGTACTTTGACGTTGGTCAGGCTGATCCCGAGCGTTTTCGCGGTGTGATCGCCGCTCATGCCCTCGACATCCCGCATGATGAACACCATCCGATAGAGCTCCGGTAGTTTCAGAATTGCCTGGTCGAGTTTGCTTCTCAGTTCATCGTTCAGCGCCTTGGTGAGGGGGTCGCCCGACCAGTCCAGAAGCTGCGGCATAATGGATGATTCGGGATCGTGAGGCAGACCCTCGAGGATCGACGGGTCAACGAATTCGAGTGATTTTTTACGTTGACGGGAGAGACAGGTGTTGGAGGCGATCCGATAGAGCCAGGTTGAGATCTGGGACTCGCCTCGGAACTGATGCCAACTGCGCAACGCCTTCAACGCGGTCTCCTGCAGAACATCCTGGGCGTCTTCCGGATTCCCGCACATTTTCCAGGCGATGCGAAACATCTTGTCTTTTTCCTTCTCCAGATGCTGCTTCAATACTTCAGTCGGTTGCGACATGATCTGTCCTCCAACTCCTCATCATATTCAGATGAGGAGTTGGAGGCAAATCATGTACACTATTTGAATCCGAGTTTCCGTAGAATCACCATTGCAGGACACCAGCCGGTGAATGCCGACTGTAGTAGATTCAACCCGACAAAAGCGTTCAACCATAACCAGTTTGGATGATGAAAATGGGATAGCAGAAGTGTGAACAGGATCATGAATCCTGCCATGCACCTGAGGCCGGCTTCAACTGTCATGTGTGCTTTCCTCCATCTGAACCGGCTCTGATCCGGGCGCCGGTTTATTGTGATACAGCAACCAGAAAATGACCGGGATCACAACCAACGTGAAAGCGGTCGATGAAAAGATGCCGAATATGAACGTCCATGCAAGACCCGAGAATATCGGGTCGAGAGCGATGACCCAGGAACCAAGGATAGCCGCACTGGCGGTCAGGAGAATCGGACGAAATCGGACCGCACCGGACAGAACAATGGCTTCAACGATCGAATGTCCCTCCTGGATACTCCTCTGAGTGAAATCGATCAGAATGATCGAGTTGCGCACGACGATGCCGGCCAATGCGATGATGCCGATCATTCCGGTCGCCGTGAAGAAAATCGGATCGGCAAATCCACCCGAGGATCCGGCAAACAGGACGTTCAGCAACCAGAATCCGGGGAGCACGCCGATGAGGGTCAGCGGAATCGCTGCCATGATGATCATCGGCATGGTCAGTGAATGAGTCTGGATCAGCAGCAAAATGTAGATCCCGATCAAAGCGCCCACGAAGGCCAGACCGAGATCCCGGAAGACGTCAAGAGTGATCTTCCACTCTCCCTCGCCACGCCAGTTGATCCGTACGTTCCTCAACGATTCCATCCGGGCGGTGGCATCCTGCATCTGGAATATCGGTTTGTACGGAGATACTCCGACCACCTCTCCCGTGACATACTGCACGCGATGGCTGTTTTTGTGGTAAATCGTTTTCGGAACGATCGATTCCTGGATCCGGGTAATTTCGGACAACGGAACAAGAATTCCGTCGGTGGCCATCATTCTAAGTGTGGTGAACCGATCGATCGAGGCACGATCGCGCAGAGGAAGCCTCAGGACAATGTTCAACGGATTGCGTTCACCCAGCACGTGGAGCGAACCGGCGGGAAGGCCAATTCCTGCCAGACTGAGAGTCTGCGCGACATGCTCGGTTGTGATCCCATGCAGCATCGCTTTCTCTTTGTCCACCTGGAACGTGATTTTCGTCTGCTCATCCTCGAGATAGGTGTCCACATCCATCATCCCTGGCGTTTCCGTGAACAACTTCTCAACAGCACGCGTCGCAGCGTGCAGAGACTCCATCTTCATCCATGGTTCCCCGTAGATTTCAGCCACTACCATCGCCAGAACGGGTGGGCCGGGAGGCGGTTCCACGATCTTGATGTTCGCTCCGTATGCCTCAGCAATCCGATTAACATCATTGCGAATGCGCAAGGCGATGGCGTGCGTTTTCGACTTGCGATGCTCCTTGTTGACCAGATTAACGCGAATGTCTGCGACATGGGGACCCTCTCTCAGAAAATAATGCCTCACAAGACCATTAAAATCGAAGGGCGAAGCGGTCCCCACATAGATCTGATAATGAATGACCTCATTCACTGTCGCGATATAGTTCCCGAGTTCACGCGCAACGACTTCAGTTCGCTCCAGGGGCGTTCCTTCCGGCATGTCGATCACCAATTGGAATTCGTCCTTGTTGCCGTATGGGAGCATTTTCAACGGAACGGCTCCGATGAAAACAAGAATCAGCGAGAAGATGAACAATCCCAGTATGATTGTCATGAACATCCAGGCTCTACGGGGACTCGAAAGCAGTTGCCGCATGGTCGCATTGTAGACTCTGAACACCATCCCCTTTCTGATGTCTCGTTCCTCATGTTTGTGATGGTACTCATGCTTGAGCAAGTGGTAGGTCGCCCAGGGAGTGACGGTGAATGCCACAACGAGACTCATGAGCATCGCCATCGGCACGTTGAAAGGCATCGGACGCATGTATGGTCCCATCATGCCCGTCACGAAGAACATCGGTAGGAAGGATACGATGACGGTCAGTGTTGCCAGGATCGTGGGAGGCCGGACTTCTTCGATTGCCACGAGCGTGGCTTTGAACGGAGGAAACTTCTTGAGTTGAAAGTGCCTGTAAATGTTTTCAACATCCACGATTGGATCATCGACGAGTAACCCGAGTGACAGAATGAGGGCGAAGAGTGTGACGCGATTGATCGTGTAACCGACAAGAGTGTCACCGATGAGGGTGAATGCAAGTGTCATCGGAACCGCCAGCGCCACGATGAAGGCCTCCCGGACACCCAGTGCGATCGCGAGCAACACGACGATGGTCATGACCGCGATCAAGAGATGTTTTACCAGTTCGTTTACCTTCTCATTCGCCGTTTCCCCGTAGTTCCTCGATATGATCACATCGATGCCGTCCGGAATCACTTTTGATCGAAGTTCATTACCCAGACGCACGATTTCTTCTGCGGCCGTGACGGCGTTCTGCCCCTTCTTCTTTGCGATGGCCAGTGTCACGGAAGGCAGTAGCTTTCCTCTCTCAACCTGCTCGTCCCGCCCCTCGAATGCCGGCCCGAATCCGTTCCATGTATACGAAACCAGTTCGGCGGGGCCATCGGAGATCTGAGCGACATCCCTGAGATAGATCGGGCGTCCGTCACTGACTCCGACTACAAGATTGTTGACTTCCTCTACGGATCTCAGGAACGTGCCGGCTTCCAGCTGAACGATCCGATTCGCAATGATCTGCTCACCCGCCGGATAGTTAGCATCCGCTCCCTGAATGGCCTGAACGAGTTGCATCGGGGAGAGATTTCGGGAGGTCATGGCGTCGATGTCGAGTTCTACTCGGACCTGACGAGGGCGCCCTCCATGAACGAACGATCGGCCGACGGAAGGGATTTCCTGAATGGCATACTGCACTTCCTCCGCAACCCGCCGAAGTTCATGGTCACTGTACCGATCGGAACTCATCGTCACGGTGACGATCGGAACATCATCCACTTCGATCGGCTTCACGACCCATCCGCGGACATCACCGGGAACCAGATCGATACTGGATTGAATCTTGTTGTACAATTTAACCAGACTCCGCTCACGATCTTCACCGACATAGAACTGGACGGTGATGATCCCGATGCCGGGCTTCGCCATGAGATACACATTCTCCACCCCGTCGATCTCCATGAGCAGCTTTTCCAGCCTCGCCCCCGCCAGCGCTTCGACTTCTTCCGGGTCGAGCCCAGGCATTTGGATCATGACATCGGCCATGGGAACGGTGATCTGAGGTTCTTCCTCGCGCGGGGTGACGACGAGAGCGACGACCCCGACCAGAAACGAAATGACAATGAAGAGAACCGACAGGTGCGACGTCAGGAAGAGCCGCACGATTCGCGTCGTAAGGCTCATTTTTTCGCCATCCATGTTTCAACCCTCCCGCTGTTCGTCGCGAATGACGACACGATCCCCGGCTTCGAGACCGGAAAGTACTTCGATGCCTCCGTCGTGCGTGTATCCGGTACGGATCAGCCGGGTTTCCAGTCTCTGATCAATAACGATCTGAACCATCTCAATTTGACCTACGCGATAGACGGCACGAGGATTGACGAGCATCATTTTGCGGTCGGCCAACGGGAGATAGCAGCGCCCGAACATGCCAGGCTTGAGCTCGGGATGCGGTTCGAGGCTGATTCGCATGAGAAATGATCGCGATCTCGGATCACTGCTTGGAACAATCTCATCGACCTTTCCGGGAATATCCCGATCCAAAACATCGATGCGCACCATGAGTGCCTTCCCGATTGAAATGACGTCACGACGCGATTCCGGTACAAACGCCTCCAGCCGGAATGTTTCCGTATCACCCATCTTCAGGAGGGGGACACCAGGTGCCGCAAGTGTTCCGACATCCGCCAGTTTTTCGATTATAACCCCACTGTACGGCGATCGGATTTCCGTGAACCCGAGCATAACCGTTACTTCCTCGATACCCTTCTGCGCTTCATTCACCTTAGCACGGGCCATCTGATATTGCGCCTCGACAGTCTCGAACTCAGCCTGAGTCGCAGCGCCGGTTTCTCTAAGATTCTGATAGCGCTTGTATGCGCTTTCAGCCTGCGTAAATGAGGCGTTCGCAGCAGACAGACCGGACTTCGCCTGTCCGAGTCGGGCCTCCAGATCACGTCGATCCAACTCGATCAGAAGATCACCGGACTTGACCATGTCTCCGGCCTTGACATGAATTTCGCGAATATGAGCCGGCGCTTTCGACGTGATGACGGTCTCTTTCTTCGAACTCAAAGTCCCAATCACGGTCTCGAAATGGGCGACACTCGATTCGAGCACCTCTTCCGTTTTCAATGTCGAAACATCCACTGGCTGTAATGGTGTCTGTCCGGGATCGATCCGATGGCCGAGATATCCCTGCATATCCATGAAAACAAGTACGAGAATGATAAAAACAATCGCGGCACCCACATATCGAATGGTATTTGATCTGCTCATGGCATGACCTCCTGCTCTTCTTTTGACACAGCGTTTCTTGAAATCGGGACCGGGCAACGATCGGGTTCGAGCCAACGTGTATAGAGATGTCCAACCGCTCGACAAAGCGCGTTGTTGCCTAAAAGGAGATCATGTCGGGCACTCAGCAGACCCAGTCTGGCTTGAGATAAACCGAGTTCGGCTCTCTGGAGATCCAGAATACCAGCCACTCCTTCCTCATAGCGTTGCCGCACGATTCTCAACCCCTCCTCCGCCTGTTGAACCGCACTGCTGATCACATCGAGTCTCTGCCGGGCACTCTGTAACTCCCAATACGCACTCTCAACGTCCAATTTCACCTGATCCGCATGCGCTTGCTTCATGTGACGAAGGGCTTCCTGTTGAAACCGAGCCTGACGCACCCGATACAGATCACCGGTTCCGTTGAACAGATTGAACTTGAGTGATAGTGCGAGCGTGATCGAATCGGATCCGTCCTGCATGAATGAGTTGCCGTGGTAATCATACGAACCTCGGGCATTGAGGTTGGGCAGAAATGATGCACGTGCGAGATCAACCATGTAGCCGGCGATTTCTGATTCGTGGGTCAGTGCCTTTAGTTCAGGACGATCCGTGAGGGCCCATGTGACCAGTTGCTCCAGATCCACGTCCGGACAATCACCTCCCGTGAGATCACCGGAAGGAATGAACACCTTTCCCGGCGGGCTGCCCAGTGCCGACGAAAAACCCGCGAGCGCAAGGCGGAGTTGATGCTCCGCCGTAATCGCCCGTTCGCGGGTTTCTGCGGTGTGAACCTCTGCCTGAAGGACATCGGAGCGAACGACCAGTCCTTGTTCGAAGCGGTTTCGAATCATCTCCAGATTCAACTCGGCCGTCCTCAGCGCCTCATCTGTCACATGCTCGTTCTCCCGTGCGAGTACCGCTCCGAGATATGAGCGGATGACCTGGAAAAGAACGTCCTCCGTGATTCGCATGGCTTCGGCTTCTGCCTTATCCCGCTCGCGTTTGGCAAGTTGAAATCCCGACCACTCCTGTCCGCCGTTGTAGATCGGCTGGCTCAGGATGATGGAGGTGGCATGGTCGGTCAGCGCGTCGGGATGGTTCAGTAGATCTGGATTGAAGTTCTTCTGTTCAATCCGCCCCTGATTGAGAAGTGTTCCGAAGTTGGCGACAGGTTGATCGGTCCTGATGGCGCTCTGTTCGAAATCCAGTCGCGGAAAGAAAGCTGCTCTGCCCGCTGATACCGCGTTTCGTGAGGCTTCGACCTGCGCGCGCGCCGCCGCCAGACTCGGATTGGATTCATATGCCATCCGCACCGCTTGCTCGAGTGAGACCGGAATCGGATCCAATGCCAGTATCGGTTCACTTCCGAAAACTATCCAGATCGTCATTATTGATAAGATCGCTCGAAAACATGTCATCATTTCCGCTAACCTCCTTTTCCCGAACCCATCAGTTAGAAAAAAACCCCTCATGCAAGTTACAGGGAAATTGGCTCCTCGGCTCGAAACCTTTGCCACTGTGAAAAACACACACTAGTGCATCTGGATGCTGGATCAAAGTAAACGTGTTGCTTCACATTTTGTCGCTATATGTAGTCAGGATTCCATAGATATCTGAAAAACATGGAGAATTGAACTGAATCTGATATATTAGGAGCAGTGGAGGAGTTGGATGCAGAAGACGGTTCTGATTGCCGATGACGATCATTTTACCTGCGAGTTGTTGAGATATGTCGTCGAGAGCCAGGGACTTCGCGCTCTGACCTGTCAGGATGGTCAGGAGTTGCTGGTGACTCTCCGTTCCGAGATGGTTCATATCATTTTTCTGGATGCATTGATGCCGCGGATGAACGGATTCGAGGCATTGCGAAAACTCGATCTGGAAGAGCGAACCAGGGTCATCCCGAAGATTCTGATGACAGGGATTTATCGTTCGGATCAGATTCGAGAGTATCTCCCCTCCGGAAACCTCATCAAGAAAATCCTCTATAAACCAATCGCTCTCGATCAATTCCAAAGCCTTCTCGAAGAAAATCTCAGTATCCGTTTCACCTCACAGGTGTTCTTTCCGGATCCGATCAAACGAAAACCAGGGTTTGACAAACGGATTGTGTCCAATCTTCCGACAGTGGATAAATGTGATTCAGGCAAGCGATTGCTCGTTGTTCCCCTGAACGGGACGCTAGGGCAGTTTCGCTTCGGACAATTGCTCCAGTTCGTTACCCATTCCGGCGGGTCATGGCACATCGATATCGCATCATCATCGGTGTCCGGTGGTGTTGCGATTACAGATGGTCGGATCACCGCTTACTGGTCTTCGACCGAATCTGATTACCAGGAGTTGTCGTTTAAAGATAGGATGTCCCGATTCTGCGTCGGGATTTTCAAGCGAACGAGCAGTGATGGGCATCGTTGGTTGACCGGCCCATCCGCCTCTGTGTTTACCGGTTTTTTGTATCGAATGACCACCGCCTTGGATGGACGCTACACACTAAGTCGATCTACTGAGGAATCCGAAACGGCAAAGAAAATCAATCCGATCTCGTTTCAGCAGATCATGGATGAGATGATGGGGTCCCACTTTTGCCCAGCCCTGATTCATACCCATCTTCCGTTGACCGGATGCAATATCAAAGTGTCACCTCATTGTATCCCGTTACCTGTGGGCATCGAATTGACCGACCAGCAAAAAAAACTGATCTATCTGATCGAGCGAACCACTGCGATCCAGGACATTTTACGACAGCGGGAAGAAGGCAGCAGCGAAACGCTCCAATCCATTTTCAGCCTCTGGCTTGCCGGAATCGTTGAGATTCAGCGCACGATCCAAGTCAAACAATCGTTGTCCCCAACCAGAAGCAAACTCCGACCGGTCGAACCGGTTCCGGACTCCAATCAGCCGATCGGGGTCGAGGAGTCGACGGCTACTCCAGTGGCCGAGACCTCAAAGGTTGATTCTCCGACGGATCGCGTACGCCCCGTCTCACGGAAAGATAAGGACATTCTCCATCTTTTCCATCTCGGTTTACGTGCCCAGTACTATGAATTTCTCGGTGTGAATCCGAAATGCACGGACGAAGAACTCGTGCAGGTGCTCAAACAAGTGAAATCACACTTCATCGAATCTCCCGAGATTATGAAACTGCCTGCAGAGTCTGTTCGCCGGTTTCAGAGTCTGAACATGTTTGTAAAATGTGCGATCTCCATGCTGGGGAAGCCGAAGAGTCGGAGTCGGTATGATGCATCGCTTGCAGAGGAATCCGTGGAAAGGCGAGAGGCATTGTCGAAACAGCATTATGATATCGGGATCATGTATTTAGCCGAACAGAACCTGTCACGGGGAGCCGCCGAACTGTGTCTTGCCATTCGACTGAATCCCGCACGGGAGGAAGCGTATCTTCAATTGCTCCATGCACTCGTTCAGGAACCCGATGGATTTGAAATCGTCTTTGATGTCGCGCAGGATGCCGTCGATCGGTTTCCTAATCAGATCGAATTCCGACTAGTTCTGGGGCAGTGTTTCAAAGAAATCGGGCAAATGGAGAAGGCCACAGCCGAGTTTCTCAAGGTGTTGGACATGGACCCGGAGAACGCTGAAGCGATGCAGCACTTGTTGAGTGTTCCCGGACAGAATGCGGATCTGGGTTACATCATCGAATAAGAAGCGCCCCTTCGCATTGAAATCCCGACATTGATCGCGTAGAATTCATCCCACTCGGAGGGCTTTGGAATGAAACTGGCCATCGGATCGGATCATTCGGCTTTTGATTTGAAGCAGCATCTGATCGCGCATTTGAAAAGCGGAGGGCATGAGATCAACGATGTCGGATGCTTCTCAAAAGACGCCGTCGACTACCCTGATATTGCAGCAGCAGTGGCTCGGAGCATCACATCCGGCCAGGTATCTCTCGGAGTGATGCTCGATGGAGCAGGTGTCGGGAGTTGTATCGCTGCCAATAAGATTCATGGAATCCGGGCAGCATTATGCAATGATCTCTACACCGCGCGAAATGCCCGTGAGCACAACGATGCGAACATGCTGCTCATGGGATCAATGGTCATCGGCCCAGGGAAGGCTTCTCAAATTCTGGATCTCTTCGTTTCGTCCCAATTCCAAGGTGGCCGTCATCAGCGACGGATCGACAAACTCATGGCCCTGGAATCCCCTTCCCAAATCGCGCAAAACTCGGCCGATTCCTCAGCAATCGGCGATCTCGTTCGAAAAGTTCTCGGCGCGGTTCAACTCAACGTTCAACCCTCGACGACACCCGTCTGCAGCGGTATGACCGCATCTGCACCGGATGGAAAACCGATGCTGATAACGGAAGCATGGCTCCGGGAACAACAACGATTGACTCCCGGTGTCATTACGATTCCAACCGGAGCTCTGATCACTCCTCTTGCGAAGGATTACATCAAGGATCAGCACATTCGAATCGAATCGGCATCGTGAAGTGAGAGATACAGAACACAACCGCACTTCCATATCATTCGGACGGCAGCTCAAGTTCGATCCCGGGGCTGTTATATTTGCCGAAGGTAGTGCAGGGACGGAGATGTACGTCATCGTATCAGGGCGAGTACGAATTTTCATCGGGACTGGCGAACGCTCGATCACGATGGCCCGCTTGAAGAAGGGTGATTTTTTTGGCGAAATGTCCCTGCTCGAAGAATTACCTCGATCGGCGAGTGCTGAAGCTGAAGATGAGGTCAACCTTGTTGCGCTCAGCAAGAAGGACTTCATGTTCATGATTCACCAACACCCCGAAATCGCGATGAAGATTCTTGGAAAATTCTCCTCCAGACTGCGTGATGCTAATCGCCTCATCGAACTGCTTCTGCTCGGGGATCATACCGGAATGATCATTCACAAACTTGTGACAATAGGACTTCTCCAATTCGGATGTAACGGCAAGATGCCCAATGAGTGGTTCCTCCCGGTAACATTCGAGCAATTCGCAACAGAGTGTGGCCTCCCCCTCGATCAGGTGCAGTCCGTTCTGAAAGAACTCGATCGAATCGGCCTCGCGACGGCTGGTCCGGATGGCATTATCATTCGCAAACATCGGAAGTTAAAAAGCTATCTGGAGTATCTGAACTGGAAACTACAAACCTGATTCCGTTCGGGAGGTAATCTCAGCGCTTCCGGTTGATCCAAATGGCTGCTGATACTGGCGAACTCTGAATGGTGCGCCAAGGTGGACGGCGAGATTTCGACAGGCTTCGATGTCCACTCCTTCAGCCGCAACCGCGGACAACGTCATTTTCATCCCCGGGAAACGCAGACAATTCCGAATAAACTCAAGCGCTTGCTCGCGTGCCCGACCTGCATCATTCACTGGATTGCAGATCTCGCGAAAGGATTGTAAATCGTGATCGCCGAGAGATACCTCAATGTGATCGACGACAGCAGCGAGTTGTTCACAGAGAGTTTGGATGTTGTCCGAGTCTACATTAGCGCTTGTGTTGATTCGGACAGAGATCCCGCGTCGTTTCAGTTCTCGGGCAGTCCGGAGTACGATCTCAGCACGCAGTAACGGTTCTCCGAAGCCGCAAAAACACACCTCCCTATACCCCGAGTGCACATCGATCTCAGCGAGGATTTCGGCGATGGAAGGCTCGTGATCGAGTACGAGATGCCAGCCGAAGTAATACTCCGATTGGTTCCGAATGCAGAATCGGCATCGATTCAGACACCGATTGGTGATGTTCAGATAAAGTGTGTCGCGGATTCGGTAACAGATCGTCCCGCGCGGAGCCGGGTTGCCCAGGCCGAATGCACGATTGAGATTCGTTCGGTTCACACGCACGAGATCGTCCCGGGTGCAATGCCTCAATTCCGCCATCGAATCATAAATATATGGGATGAACCCTGGCTCATTCCGCTTGCCTCGGAGGGGTTCCGGTGCGAGATATGGGCTGTCGGTTTCAAGAAGAAGGGTGTCGACCGGAAGCTGGGATGCGACCGATCGAAGATCATGCATTTTCTTGAACGTCAGCATACCACCGAAGGATATGAAGTAACCCAATCGAACGAAGTCGAGTGCCTGACGATATGTTCCCGTGAAGCAGTGGATGACGCCCCGATACGTGAGATTCGAGCGGTATTTCAGTAGCTTGAGCAGGTCGTCATAGGCATTCCTGCAGTGGAAAATGATCGGACATCCGACATCTTCGGCAATCTGGAGCTGTGCATTGAGTGCAATGAGTTGATCCGTTTTGGGAGAAAAATCGTAATGGAAATCCAGACCGACTTCTCCCATCACTCCGGACTCGAGGACCAGGCGCTCGATGACTCTCGATGAAGTAGAGTTCCAGGAGGAAGCATTGTGCGGATGCACGCCGGCTGCCCAGTAACAATTAGGATGGGATCTGCAGATCGAACGGGCAGATTCCGAGTCTTCGATGGTAGTTCCGGGTAACACGATCAACCGAATATTGTTATCCCATGCGTGACGGATAACAGAATCCAGATCGTGCTGGAAACGGGGGTCAGTCAAATGGGCATGACTATCAAGCATGGCTACTTCGAAAAAAAGAGCAACCTCTAAGGGTCGCTCTTTATAACGCACATGAGCTGTCGAGTATCAAAAACGATTAGGAAACAGCATCCTTGAGGGCTTTTCCGGGTTTGAACTTCGGAACTGTGCTGGCCGGGATCTTGATCACATCACCCGTTTTGGGATTGCGGCCCTTGCGTGCCGGCCGTTTGGTTACATGGAAGGTTCCAAAACCAACGAATGTTACCTTCTCCTGGTTGGCGAGTGCATCGGTAATTCCATCGAGCATCGCATTGAGTGCCTTCTCGGCTACGGTCTTGGTGATTCCTGCTTCCTCGGCGATCGTTACAATCAATTCTTTCTTTGTCACGGAGCTACCCTCCCTTAATTAAGGTTATCCATTTAGACCCTTCACACCTGGTAACAATAGGAAATTATGGATAAGGTTAGTTTTATGTCAAGAGTAAAAAAATAAAAATGTGCAGGAAATCGCGGTCAGGCGCGCTTTTTCAATTCTTGATCGATCTTTTTCATCAATGCGAAAAACGATTCCCAGTTCTCCGAGTGAAATCGTACACCCTTCTTCGTGGGGCCCTTGTACCCGTCGCCATCCCCGTCGAGATACTCCCGGATATCGACATACAGTTCATTCTTGAACTTGGTAAGTGTGGCTTTGATCTTGGAATCATCCTTCTTCTGTATCAAACCGATTTCGATGCTATCATTTGACATGTTATCCGTCCTTTTCACGGGGTTTTCAGCAGGATCCACTCCGATCACTGCGATGCGGAGTCGGAAGTTACATCTCGTTTACCATGTTGTCAACCTGCATCAAGCAGCATATAATTCGGACGAATTTTTCCGGGGGGATTCTGCAGGAAACATGGAATACAAACTGGACTGTGTGTACTATCTGGGTGAAAAACCGTGTCGTTTCAAGAGGTTGTGTATGGGGTGTCCCGAGTATAAACCGATGGGCACTCGAATTCTAATCCTCAAACTCGGTGCAATGGGCGACGCCTTGCGAACCACCCCGGTGCTCTCGGCGATCCGCCGAACTTATTCTCATACCCACATCACATGGCTGACCGATCGCACTTCTTTGCCGATTCTGCAGTTAAACCCCGAGATCGATTATCTGGGACTTCTCGAACCCTCGGATATGAACATCATACTCGGCCAACATTTCCACCTCCTTTTGTCCCTCGACAAGGCAATCCCTGCCATCGCGTTTGCCATGCAGGTGCAAGCAGACCAGCGACGTGGGTATGCCATGTCCCCTTATGGTACGCTGGATGTTTTCAATGACGCCGCTCTCTACAGCCTTGCGCTCGGGCTGGATGATGATCTTAAGTTCAATCACAACGCGAAAACGTATCAGCAGACGATTCATGAGCTTTGTGAAATCGACTATCGACGTGATCCTTACGTCTTCCAGCTCCCGGATGAGTCGCGCTCGGAAGCCGCGCGTATAATCGAAAATCTTACTTTGCGAGGACAAGGTCCCAGGATCGGTTTGAATACGGGATGCGGCGATGTGTTCGCGACAAAGAAATGGCCGGATAAACACTTCGTTGAACTCGCGCGACTCCTGCATCACGAATTGGATGCGCGCGTGTTTTTCCTGGGAGGGGCCGCCGAACGAGCATCGAATCGTCGAATGGTTGATGAAGTTGGAGATATCGCGGCTGAGGTGGGTGCCCATCCTTTGAATGTCTTCGCTGGACTCCTCCATCAGATGGATATCGTTGTGACCGGCGATACCATGGCCCTGCATCTCGCTATCGCCGTCCAGACACCTGTTGTCGGATTGTTCGGGCCGACCTGTCATCAGGAGATCGACTTCTACGATCTCGGTCAACCGCTTGTCGTGTCGGATTCCTGTGCACCATGTTATCGCAGAACCTGCGTCAGAGCGATCTCATGCATGCACTCACTGACGCCTCGATTAGTCGCCGAAACCGTGAAGAAACTCTTTCTGAAAGGGCCTGATCGTTGAAGCGCGGGGACTGGTCCGTCATGATCGCCGGAGTTCAGGCCGTTCTCGATACGCTGACTGTCATTATCTCGTTTTTTTGTGGCTACCTTCTTTATCACCAGCTCCTGTCGACGTTCCAGATCGGAGTCGGAGTGCAGCCGTTCAAGATATACAGAAATCTGGCGTTTGGTGCCGGGGTGCTGTTCCTGATCATCTTTGAACGATTCGGATTGTATTCACGAAGTTTCGGAATCATGAATGTCGAGGAGATCAAACGGATTCTGCAATCACTTCTGATCGGATCCCTGATCTTGTTTTCGGCGTCTTTTCTCTTCCGACCGATCGTTGAAATGCCCGCGGATCGAACCTTTGCTGTCGTGCCGTTTGCGCAGGATCCGTTCGGTGAACAAGGCCCGCTGCTCTACTCGCG
Source organism: uncultured bacterium (assembly GCA_964472395.1). GTDB lineage: Bacteria > CSSED10-310 > CSSED10-310 > CSSED10-310 > CALFER01 > CALFER01. The sequence goes on from CAYYMM010000048.1 coordinate 27,590, forward strand.
CCTGATTCTCATGTATTCGTTGCTCATCCTGCTCATTCTGATCACGATCCAACGAAGCCTGGTGAACAGAGTTCTGCTGCGGATGCATGTCGAGGGACCGGGAATGGTTCGGGTGCTGATCTACGGCGCTAATGAAGTCGGTAGACAGTTGCAGAGGAGGTTGTTTGAAAATCCCCGAATCGGTCTCAAACCGATCGGTTTTATGGATGATAATCTGGATGAAATCGGACGCGAAATTACCGGCATTCCCGGAAAGGCAGATACGACTCTCAAAGTCCTAGGAAACGGATTGGAACTCGAGGAAACTGTGCAAGCCTGGGACATCCATGAGGTGATCATCGCACTCCCCAATGCCAGTACATCGCGGATTTATGAGATCATAAACGGGTGTGCAGCTGCACACGTACGGTTCAGCTTCGTTCCCAATCTGTACGATCTGCTCATCCAACAGGTCAAATTCGAAGAAATTGACGGGATTCCGCTACTGCGAATGCGAGCGAGCCGACACAGTTATATCTACCTGATCGCCAAACGTCTTTTTGATATCCTCTTCTCATCGGCCAGTCTCTTGTTGAGCCTGCCTTTATGGCCGATTATCGCCATTGCGATCCGTCTCGATTCAAAAGGTCCGGTGCTTTTCCGGCAACCGAGAGTCGGGAAGGACGGCAAGCGATTCGTCATGTATAAGTTCCGCTCCATGTATCTCGATGAATGTATCGACCGATTCTCCCCCAAAGACAGCTCAGATCCCCGAATCACGAGAGTTGGTGCATTGTTGAGGCGCTACAGCATCGACGAGATTCCGCAGTTAATCAACGTGCTCAAGGGTGATATGAGTATTGTGGGTCCGAGGCCTGAGATGCCGTTTGTCGTCGAAAATTATACGGCGATGCAACGGCAACGATTGAGAGCTCGCCCAGGGATTACAGGAATCTGGCAGATCAGTGCGGCACGAAATGCGCAGATCCACGAGAATCTCGATTACGATTTCTACTATGTCGAGAATCAATCCTTCTTGCTCGATCTCGTGATCATTGCTAAAACAGTCATGTCGGCATTCGCAGGAAAGGGATTGTAGCTACACGATGAAAATTCTAGTGACGGGTGGCGCAGGATTCATTGCATCTCACGTTGTTGACCGGTACATCAGCGACGGGCATGAGGTCGCGATCGTCGATGATCTCTCGACCGGAACTCCCCTCAACCTGAATCCATCCGCACGTTTCTTCAAACTCGATATCGGCGATCCGAACCTCAGTGCCGTCTTCGATCAGTTCCAGCCCGAAATCGTCAACCATCATGCTGCTCACATCGATCTCAGACGGTCGGTCGAACATCCAGAAAAGGATGCGCAGATCAACGTGATCGGTGCGATCAATGTACTTGAGAATGCCCGGCGAACTAGCGTCCGGAAGCTCATCTTTGCATCGACGGGAGGTGCGATTTACGGCGAACCCGGGCAGGTTCCGGTGATCGAGACCGAGCCGGCGCGACCCTTGTCGCCTTACGGGGCCCATAAACGGCTGTTCGAACACCACTTGCGCATCGCACGTGCTCTCCATGGACTGGATTACACGATTCTCCGCTACGCAAACGTCTACGGTCCGAGACAGGATCCGAAGGGCGAGGCGGGAGTTGTGGCCATTTTCAGCCTCGCCATGCTCAACAACCGGATTCCGATTATTTTCGGTGACGGAACAAAAACGCGGGATTACGTCTTCGTGGAGGATGTGGCTGACGCGAATGCTCTCGGATTGCATCATGGTTCCGGGCAGATTTTCAACATCGGTACGGCGCGCGAAACATCTGATCAGGAGGTTTTCGATACGATCCGGCAAGCCGTCGGATGGTCAGGACAACCTCGGTATGACGCGATCCGTCCCGGAGAAGTCCTTCGGATTTCGCTGGACAATACGGCCGCATCCCGAGAACTCGGATGGACGCCACGTGCGAATTTCGAAGATGGAGTCCGATGTGCCGTTGATTTCTATCGATCGAACATGAGGAGGTTCCAGTAGATCCGCGATGAACACGCCTCGCATCCAAGGTACGCAAAAGATGGATTACGATGCCGATTTTCATCGAAGAACACTCGTGTTTGTCGTCATTGCCGGCAACCTGCTCGACATCGGCCGGATGCTGCCCGTCGGTCGTCGGCATCTCATTCTCGGCCGGGACCAATCATCGGACTTCTGCATCAACGACGATCGGATCTCTAGGCAGCATCTGAAGGTCGGTGACGCCCGAAAAGCAAATGATCAACTCGAAGTCTTCATCGAGGATCTCAACAGCACGAATGGAACGATTCTCAACGGCAAAGTCCTCCGCCAGTCCGGATGGTGCCGTCTCGGCGAAACCGTTCAGCTCGGGCAGACGATTCTGCTTCTGAGACTTGAGGATCCGGACGAAGATTCCGACAGCTCATCGTCTCCCCTCCACCTGATCAGCCGTGATTCACTCACCGGAATCTTCAATCGTCGTGCGTTCGAACAGGCATTGGAAAAAGAGCATGATCGCGCCCGGATGTTGCGACAGACCTACTGCATCATCGCGATTGACGTCGATTTCTTCAAACGCATCAACGATACGTTCGGACATCCGATCGGTGACATTGTGCTGAAGCGGATTGCCGCCATTCTGCAGTCGCAGGTTCGGGCAACGGATTTCGTTGCACGGATCGGGGGAGAGGAATTCGCCATCCTGCTCACAAACCAGAACGTCGTCTCCGGATTGCCGCTCGCCGAGCGTTTGCGGAGTTCGGTGGAGGCCGCAACGTTTCTGGATATCAACCCCGAGATCCGAGTGACGATTTCCATGGGCGTCGCGGATACCACATATGCCCCCGGGGATCCTTACGCCGTGTTCGACCTGGCCGATTGCGCCCTGATGGAAGCCAAGCGATCCGGACGTAACCAGTGCATTGTCGGGCATAAACCCCAGATACCTGAATTCAAAGAGGATTGACCGGTCCGGCGAAACGGTCACTCGGTCACTGAGGCAAACGGCCTGATGCGATCGATGTAATAATCGTCGGTTCCACTCTTCGTTGTTCCCAGCAACTCGATCTCGACGGGATACTGCTTCGGCAGCTCGAGGTGCTGATCGAGTCTTAAAACGGCATACACCTCCCGGTGCGCATCGAGCAGTCTCGGAAGAAGCGCCGTATTCATTTTCCGCATCGTTTTGCTCTGCGCACTCTGTAGCCGCGTGGCATTCCGATGTTGATCGGTCGGGTTCTGTTCAAAACGGTCTGCATGGGGTCCGAGCAGCATGATCGAATCTCTGACATCATAGCGATCCTGTGCCAACTCGATGAGCAACCCGAGCGCGACAGGAGCGAATAGAACGGAATCGAGCGGAACGGTCTGGCGGATGATCTCGATGGCGCGCATCTGATGGGCAATTGTCCGATTGCGTCCGGTAAGCATTGTATGGGATTGAAGGCCATTGGAAATGAGACAAACTGTCATCACGAGAATCATGGTTACGGCTCTGATGGCTCGACCAGGGATATGGGACAGTCCGTCTGCTGCGCAGATGGCGAGCACCGGAAAAACGGGAATGAAGTATCGGGAGCCGAAGGGATGAAACAAGAGATAAAGAA
>CAYYMM010000049.1:0-31158 GCA_964472395.1 uncultured bacterium
GCCTCGACGATCACCTTCGCGATTCCTCTCTTCGGGACCGAATCAATCTGGGCTGCATCCATTCCCGCTCTGACCGAACCGACCATCATCGATGCGTCGGCTCGATGGCAGGGATCATGGCCGAATGGTCGACCTGGAGTTGAGCTTCGCGCGACCGATAACAGCTCGGGAATATTGTACATTTCCGCGAACAACTGCATGGTGTATGGTTTGATTTTCAGCGGTTCCGGAAACCGCTCGATCCATATCGCCTCCGCCTCCGACACGGTTATCGGAGGAATCGGGTATGGTCAGCGCAACATCATCGCAGGAGGCGGCCCCGGAATCTCCATCGATCCGCTTTGCCAGAATACGACTATTTCGGGGAACTATTTCGGAACATACGATGGATTGACACCCACCATCCCGGCCACCGGTCAGACCGGCATTCTGGCTTTAGGCAGCGGCAGCCTCATTGCGGATAACGTCATCGCAGGATATGCGTATGGAATCACGATGATCGGATATGCCGGGCAGATCATCGGGAATAGAATCGGGATCAACATCCAGCAATCCGGAGTGCTCCCGAATGCCATCGGGATCCAAATGGGTGGCGGAGCGGGACTCGTCGAGACCAATTTCATCTGTGGAGACGAGAATCATGGAATCCTGTGCTTCCACGATACGGGTACTATCATCCGGAACAATGTCATCGGAAATGGCATCCAGGGTCAGCATAACGCGGGTGATGGGATTCACATCGAACAGGGGCATGATTTGCAGATCCTGGACAACATCATCGCCGGCAATCTCGGGTACGGGATCTCGGCATCACCCGCCTTCGATTGCATCATTTCCCGAAACCAGATACTCGCAAATCACCGATCCGGCATTGAACTTGCCGGCACGGGTAACAGCATCGGAGTTGCGGACACCGAGCCGTCCAATGCGATTTACTCGAACCTGGAAAACGGTATTCACCTGCAATCGCTCGCCGGGCATGTCGATACGACATCCAATTCCATCGTCAACAACACGATTGGAATGTCACCCTACCAACTCGCGGATTATGGAAACGCAGGCAACGGGATTCTGATCGATAACGCCGCGCATCACAATACCATCGGAGGCGTCTCACTGAACCAGCGCAACTGGATCGGGTGGAACAAGATGGACGGGATTGCATTGAACGGGGCGAATGTCAGCGGGAACGTCATTGACGGGAATGTCATCGGAGCACTTTTCAACTTCGTGATCACCGCTCCGAACGGGCATCACGGAATCAGTCTGTATAGTGGTGCAGCGGGAAACACGATCGGAAGTATTCAAGGGAATGGCAACCTGATCATCGGGAATGGATGGAGCGGGATCGCGATTGTGGGAGCGGATTACAATGCGGTTCTGGCAAACGAGATCGGCGGTGGGACTGAATTCTCTGCGGGCAACACTTTTTATGGGATTCATGTGAACGGGTCGTCCGGCACGCAGATTCTGCTCAACAACATAAGCCTCAACGGTACGAATTCGGGTGAATCCGGCATCTTGGTTCAGGGAGCGACGGCCACGGGCAACACGATCTCGCTCAACAGCATCCACGATCATGCGGGTCCCGGCATCGAATTGATCGATCAGGGCAACGGCAATCTCGCGGCTCCGGTCATCACCTCAGTGTCTGTCACTCACGTTGAAGGAACCTCGATTCCGGGCGGTTTGATCGAGATATTCTCGGATTATGGAAACGAAGGACGGCACTATGAGATCACCGTCGGGTGCGACACGAATGGTGTTTTCGGAGTCGATCATGCGTGTCAGGGACCGTTTCTGACGGCAACGGTGACAGACGGATCGATGAATACGTCTCCTTTTTCGGCGCCCGTCCCGCTTTCCTCGCTCGGCATGTCTCTTGAGATGCCGGCCCAGTATTTCTCGTATGGAGATTCCTGTTTCCTCAGAGCGCATATGCGGAACGATCAGCCGCGGACGGGTGTTCCCGTGGCAGTGGTGCTCGATGTATTGGGAAGTTACTGGTTCTGGCCCGGATGGACGCATGCATATGATGAATCGGTGCGCGATATCCCGACGGGCACCAGTGAGGTCGATATCATTTCGCAGTTTGTCTGGCCGGATACGGGATATGACACGGCGTCCAATATCACCTTCTGGGGAGCGATGCTGACGGCGGGGCGTGATGAGGTATTGGGTGGGAATGCGGGTATCGGGAAATGGACATTCGGGTTTGGGCCATAAGAGTCGCTGACTGGCATGGAGCGCGATCGGGTGGTACGGGCCTGCATTCCGGCGGTCCAGGGGCATGCTCGAGTCCTCAGGTTTTCCAGTCGCACACACCTGAATCTCGTGTTCCGGCCAGTTTGACAATCCGGCAACAGGGGTGCGATAGTGTTTCAGGAAACAAGCCCGGAGGTTGACGACCATCGAAAACCGCTTATCCGACAATACGGAACTCGATGCCCGAAAATGGCTACAGCAATACGGCGACTATCTGTTCCGCTATGCCAGGCTTCATCTAGCCGATGTCAATGCGGCGGAGGACCTGGTCCAGGAAACCTTCCTGTCGGCTCTCCGGGCACGTGAATCGTTTTCCGGAAAATCATCGATCAAGACCTGGCTGACCTCCATCCTGAAAAACAAGATTATCGATCATCTGCGCATGGCCGGCCGCCAGGTGCAGCTCGATGAAGTGAACCCAGGTCAGCAGGGAGCGGAGAACGTGTTTGATGCACGCGGCCACTGGAAGATCAACCCTGTGGTCTGGGCTGCCAACCCGCTTGAAATCGCAGAGCGGAAGGAATTCTGGACAATGCTTCGCCACTGCCTCAAAACTATGCCTGACATCCAGCGCCAGGCATTCGTTCTCAGAGAGATGGATGATATCGAGAATGAAGAAATCTGCAGGCTTCTGGGAGTCACCTCTTCGAACTACTGGGTTATCCTGCACCGCGGGCGGAGCCGTCTGAGGCGCTGCCTGGAGGTTAAATGGTTTGAACCTGTGGCATGTCCATAAAATCCTGATGCTCAAATGCCGGGAGGCTTCTGAACTGACATCCCGATCCCTGGATTCTGATCTGCCATGGCATGAAAAGACCGCGCTTCGGGTCCACCTGGCGATCTGCAGGATGTGCCGGCGCTTCAGAGACCAACTTTTCTTTCTAAAAAAGACTGGCGGCCGGCTGGCTGAACATCTGGACGATCCATTCGAGCCGGACGACAGGCTGGCAGACTCCGCGCGGCAACGTATATCGGAGCTGATCGATCAGGAACTACCGGAAAAGGATTGACCACCCCACCACCAGGTGCGCCATCCGCTCATCCTACCTAAATGAAACCGTCCACCGCCCGGCAGAGCGGTGAACGGTCAAGACCTGAACTTGAGTGGAATCAGTGACCGCTAGATGGCCGGTCCGAATCCCCATTCCTCCATGGCCCATTCCCCGATGATGGCCGAAAAGTCGTCGCTCAGGAGCGCGCCGTAGAAATGCAACCCGGTCAGTTCCTGAGAGCCTGTATCCGGCCATTCGAACAGGTTGAGCACCCACGTGTAGCTTGATCCGGACGGGATGTCCATGAGCTCGAAATCGATGCCACCCTGGTCGGGAGGTGTGAACTGAACCCAGTTCGGCCAGAACCAGAACTGGTCATGTACCTCCAGGATGAAAAATGTCGGCACATTTTCGCGCATCTCATCCGGATTGTCGAACAGCGCCAGCACCCAGAACGGTTCTCCGGGGTGCACCATCTGCGGCAGATCGAGCCGGACGCCGAACGGTCTGGGCAGGCAGAGTGTCACGGTGCCGGACGGATTATTCGCGGACCGGTTTTCCATGTTCTGCAGCACACCCGCGCCGACATCCTGGATATCCATGTCAATCAGCGGTTTCAAGGCAAACGGTGCCGGGCTGTCATCCGGCTCGGGCTCCACGCTGATCACCGCTGCATACCCACCTGTCAGCACCATGGCCGGATTGATGAAATCCTGACCCGGGAAAGGGGGTGTCATATTAGGGCCTGCTGTAGGGCCTCCACCGTCATTGTCAGCCGTTCCCGGATTCAGAAACCGGCCAGTTGAAACCGGTCCCTCGGAGCCGACCACCCAGCCTTCATACGCCCATCCGTCCGGCAGAACGGGCAGTGCAAGCGACGGGTCCGGGCTGCCGGTAGGATCCAAGAACCAGACACCCTGTGCATAATCACCCGGTATCGAAGCGGTGCTCGGGGTTTCGAGGATGTAACCCCCTGTAACAGACGAGAAACTGTTACCCAGCGCGGCTGGGTGACCCACGGTCATGATCGCCGTCCCATCCGAAAAATCGCCCGCCAGGTAATGAGTTTCTGACGGAGCAGGATCTGTGTCGTTTGCCGGTTCAATGGTCAGCACGAACGCAACAGCATGCGTGGCAACAGATGTGTCGACAAGGAACACCGAGGGTTGCAACCGGTCATTGGTGTCCACCCGGAATGTGCCTGAAGTGAACGGATTACCCGCGGAAATCAACCAGCCCTCGTACCGGAAGCCATCATGGAGCGGCTCCACGCCCTCCAACTGGATCTTCAGGGGGATCACCTCGGAAAAGGTCACCATTCCTCCAGGATTGTCCGATGACCTGTTCTGGAGACTTTGCGGTACCGCAGCGCCCAGGTCTTCGATGTTAGTATCGATCAGCGGTTTGAGTGAAAAAGGCAAGGGACTGTCATCCGGATCTGGCTCTACGCTGATCACGGCCATGTACCCTTCGGTGAGGACGATTGGAGGATTGACGAAATCCTGGCCCGGGAAGGGAGGCGTCATGTCGGGACCGGCCGCCGGTCCGCCGCCGTCGCTGTCTGCTGCCGATGTATCTGTGAACCGCCCGGTCGTCATCGGTCCGGTGCTGCCGGCGATCCAGCCCTCATACACCCAGCCCTCCGGCAATGCCGGAAGATCCAGCCCGGGAGCCGGTCCGTCGGGATTCAGGAACCAGATACCCTGATCATAGTCATCCGCTACTCCCGCAGTGCTGGGGGTTTCCAGGATGTAAACTCCCGTAGCCGCCATGAAATCTGTTCCCAGAGCAGCCGAGTGATGGATTGTGAGTTCCGCGGAATGATCCGAGATATCACCCGCAAGAAAATGTGTCTTTGAAGGCGCGGGATCCATTTCCGCAAGAGATTCGATCGTCACGACAAACGCAGTGGCTCCAGCCGCATCTTCCGCATCGACATAAAAACGACCCGGATGGAGGTTCCCGGCATCATCCACCGTGAACGCTCCCGTTGAAACCGGCATACCGTCTACTATGATCCAGCCTTCGTACACGAATGGGTGCGCAAGCTGTGCAACACCCTCCAGGGTCAGGTTCAGAGCCACGACGTCGTGCAGGATCATCGAGCCTGATGGACTATACAAGGAGCGGTTCGCAAGAGGTTGCATTACTGCAGCGCCTACATCCTCAATGGCACCGTCCATCAGTGGTTTGAGAGCGAACGGAGCCGGGCTGTCATCCGGGTCCGGCTCAACGCTGATCACCGCTGCATACCCGTCGGTCAACACCATCGCCGGATTGATAAAATCCTGGCCCGGGAAAGGAGGCGTCATGTCGGGACCGGCTGCAGGCCCGCCTGCATCACTGTCCGCCATGACCGGATCTGTGAATCGTCCTGTTGAAACCGGACCGGACATACCCGCTACCCAGCCTTCATAAGCCCAACCTGCTGGCAGATCCGGCAAATTCAAACTGGCGATCGGACCTCCATGAACGGGATTTAAAAACCAGATTCCCTGATCGTAGTCGTCCGAAATCGATCCCGTGCTGGGGGTTTCCAGGATGTAGCCTCCTGATGCAGAAGCAAAATCCGTCGCCAGAGCAGCAGCATGGTGGATTGTCAATTCCGCTCTTTCATCCGAAATGTCACCGGCCAGATAATGCGTCTGAGCTGGAGCCGGATCCGTGTCGTCTGCCGGTTCGATGCTCACCACGAATGCAGATGCCCTGCTTGCCATGTTTTTCTCGATCATGAATATTGGTGGATCCGTATTGCCGGCGGCATCGATATTGAAGGTGCCGGTCGATACCGGCTGCCCATCGACGATCAGCCAACCCTCGTACAGGAACCCGTCGGCAAGAGATTCAACACCTGTGAGGCGGAGCGAAAGCGCCCGGTACATCCCGTCTGCATCTGCATTCACCGTCATGAACGCCGCCAGTAAGCAGCCCAGAATGGCAGTTTTAAATAGTTGTTTTCTCATGATAAGACCCTCCCTAGGTGATGAAATTCCTGTCTGACGGGCGGACCGGTTTGGTCGTCCTGCCCCTTCTCAATCACTTAGACGAGCGAGCGGAGAAAATCTTACAATAATTATCAACTAAGACTCGAGTCAGTGTAATCAAGGATTGAGAGGCAACCTTGAAGTTCGGGTATCACATCCGGAGGGTAGGTGAATGAATCGAGCCTGTATTCTATGTAACTTCACATTCCATGTGAATATCTTCCGGTTCCTGTGCGAACAATTCCTGATCCGGCTCGGCAGTCACTTTGCACCCCAGTCCCAGGTAGAAACCGACGGTACGTTCGGATGGAGTTGCCGAGATGTATAGCCATCGTGCCCCCCGTCTGCGTGCCTCGCCCGTTGCCAGTCCGAACAACTGTTTCCCCATTCCCCGGTTTCGATATGCGCAGCTGATGTGAAGGAAAACGAGTTGAAGTTGATCCTGATTTTTACCGATAGCTCGACTATCCAATACGACAACGCCGATCAGTCGCCTGTCGTCAAAGAGGCCATAGAACCAACCCCCCCGATTGAAGCATGCTTCCAGAACATGGGTGTAATTCTCGATCTCGTTCTGCCACCAGCCCTGCATTTCGTAGTGCTCCGGTTTAAGTACAAGTCCTCCATGCTCAAGGTGATACACAGCATCGATCACCTCACTTCGATCGATGGACCATATTTCCTTGAGATCATCTCGGCCAAGCAATCTGCCACTGATCATGATCTGACTCCCTTCATGCCTGGTTGTGCAGTATCGTATCGAGTTGTACCGTTTGCAGTTTCACCCGAGTTATCCCCCTGACAGCCGGGATTACCGGAGGATCCACTCTTTGCCTGATTGCGTGTCGATCTGTCATGATCTTGAAGCCAACGTACGTGTCAGCCGCCGGCGTCGCCGGTCGTCCGGAACTTATGGTTGTATCTTCCCAACCTTGAATTCAATGCTTCTAATGGGAATGACTGTCCCATCATTATTCAGGTACTCCACTTGATAAAAACCTTCTCTTATTCCCCTAACGAAAACACCTCTGGCAGTACTGTCAGGCGAATTATCTGAAGCAACACAGCAGATAACCCAAATTTGAATCCTATTGTCTTTTACACTTGCTTTGACTTCTTTCGATGCAAGGCCGGAATTCACAAGCCTTGGTTTTGTGGTAACAGATTGAAGACCTGACACATCACACCTGACAGGAAGATACCAACCCTTGCCAGTTATATACTCAGGCTCAGAAACCTCAATACCACCAACGTCCTGGATGAAACTCCAATCTGCATATTTCGTTGTGAAGCTGTCAGGGATGCCGGAAGAAGTGGTGTTTGGTGGTATTGAAACCATCAGAAGAAACAATACGATGCTCCAAAGTCTTGTCATATCATCGCCCTCCAACGGTGTGTTACGGCACCCGCACGATTTGAATCAGTTTCAAACATGTTGGGCCGATTGTGATTACATTGGTGGATATCGACACCACGCTTTTCACGGCCACCGATGATCTCCACCACCTGGAACTCCTTCTCTAGCTTTTCAACACTCACGATTGTCCTCCCGGCTAACGCTAACCAACAGGCTTCCAGAGCCAGAGCGAACGGGTGGTTTTGAAAACACTGATCAGATTGGCGCAGGATATCTCAACTTCATCATCATTGTCACGATTATCGTGAGGGTTGCGAAGATCCCGGGGTTGGCAAGCAAGAGCCAAGCATTAGTGGGATCAACATTAGCGACGAGCATTGCTCCGTTGACTATGGCAAAGCTGACGCCAGCGATGATGGTAATGGGGGTGAATGCTTTGCCCGTCAAGAGTGCTGACACCAGATTGCCGACAAAGACGATGCCGCATTGAACGCCAAAGATCATCGAGTAGATCATGATTGTGAACCGGAAATTGCCCCACTGTTTTCCAAAAACTTGATCATGTTCGTCGAACACCCAGATATGGAAAGCGGCAACGATTGCGCACAAGGCAAGCAAGGCCATGAACAGAATGAACGTCAAGCCGATGGCCCTTCCAGCAGGGAAGATAACTTTCGTTTTCCAGTTCATTTCCACCTCCTCACGCCTCAGTTTCGGTTTCGTCGCAGCGATATAGCATAAACTGCAGTCGTTGGTTCGACGCTTCATCGATCAGAAGCATGGTCCAAAGACTCTTCTCAGATCTTGAAGGCTTTTCTAACAAGATGGCTCCACAACCTGCTCATCGGAACATCTGTCCTCCACCGTCAGTCAGACGACCATCCGAAGGACCAGACACCGAGATCACCCATGACGCTGGTCATTCCCGGATCCAGAATCGCGCCGTACCATGTGACTCCCGATCCGCTCCCGACATGCTCCGGCCACGTAAATACAGGCAACACGGCCAGGATCGTCAGTCCGTACGGAATCGCAGGCAACTCCTCCAGATAATCCGCATACTCGAATCCGAAATTCGGCGCAAAGTAATACTGTCCATAGACATCCAGAAGAATACACACGGGATGATGCGACAGAATCCGGTTGCTGCCGTTGAAAACCCCCGCCAGACAGGCACAGTCATCACCGGGACGAAACATCTCCCCCGGCATCCATATCGTCACGCCGGTCGACAACTCGGGATACGGATACGATTCAAACCGCCCGATATCGAACGACAGGCCCTCTTTCTGCAGATCCAGACCGAACCGCCCGGCGAGATCCGATATGACTGGCAGTGCATCCGACGATCCGGCATCCAGCGCCGGAGACACCAAGCGGTCAATTCGGAAATCGGGCCACGATGCATCGTGTTTGTCATGATCCGCCCAGTCGTATTGCAGAAACACCGGATCGACCTGAATCCCATGCATCTCCCAGTTCCGATCGGAGCGGATATCCGAGATGCCCGGATAATAGTGATTATCGCCGGCATCGACATACATCCCCATACATCCTCCGCGATACACATCCTCGTGCCATCCGTTTCCCTGATACAGATTGTAATCAAAGAACATGTTCGCATAGTCGTCATCGGCATCCGCCAGAAGCATGCCGTAACCATCATTGTTCACAGTCATATTGTTCACGACGGCGGTCTGGACACAGCCATGGGTATCGAACGAACTGCCTCCGAAAATGAACCCGAACGGTTGATTGGCCGCGAGATTGTTCATGAGGCTCACGTTGCCGTCCCGCCAGACGCCGGAAAACATGAATCCGCAATACCCGTTGTTGTATGCGATGTTCCTGAAAAACGTCACACCCGACGCCATATCGACATAGAACCCGAATCCACCCGTTCCCTTCGCCTGTCCGGCCGTCCAGCGACCACGCTTCTCGGCGCAGAACGTCCAGCCGTAATTGTCACGAGCCACGTTTCCGGTCACCAGGACGTTCCGGAAGACATGCCCGTCAGACGGTTTTCCCCAGAACTTGATGCCCCCGTTGTCACAAGTCAACTGGCAGGCCTTCTCGAAGGTATTGTTCAATACCAGTATATCCCCGGTTTTGATTTCATCCGGCGTAAAACCGTATGACGAATCGGATTGAATGACCGATCGTGAGAACTGGACCCCGTTGTGCGCGACATGGTGCACATGGTTCCCTTCAAACGTCAACCGGTCCGACCAACCGAAACTGAGCCCCACCGCGTTGTCGCCATCGCACCGGAACCCGAGTTCAAACATGTCGTTGTCGAGAATCCGCGTGCCGACAATACCGGGACGCACCCATGAATCCGCTGCCGCTCCGTTTTCCCACCAGTCGACATGACGGATCGCCTGCGTATCGAGATGATGCATCGAGTTGCTCCGGATGAGGAGATCGCGGGTTTGTTGATCTGGAGATTCCGATGCGGCAACGGATTGAACGACGTTGATACCGGTGTTGGCATACCGCAGTTCGCACCGTTCGATCCGGTTCCCCCAGGAACGCGTGTCGGTCCAGTTTTCATGCTCGATGCAGCAGTCATTAAAGAACTCGATGACCAGATCTTCGATGTGAATGAAGGATGCATCCCTCAGATTGAATCCATCGTCCAACACGCTGATCTCGATGTTCTGCAGGGCCGGATCGATGAGCAGGGGCGGCCAGATATACAGCCGGTGAGCCAACGCGTCGAACCACCACTCACCGGGTGAATCCAGAAGACACGGCCGGTTTTCGACATAGTACTTTGAATACAAGCCGAGTCCGGGATCGCCCGAACCGTTGTCGTGCTCGCAGATCGCATCCACCGTGACCCTTCCTATGGCCGGATCATGCGATACGATCGTTCGTCTGTACACGTAATGCCCCTGCTTCGTGTCAATCGCAACGATCGTCCCGCCGGTCAGATCGCCCAGACTCATCAGATTGCCCGGTTCGATCCCGGCAGGCTCGAGATCGTCAGTCCGATCGGTCAATTGATCGAGCGATCGCCAGGGAAGATCACAATCGGGCGACTGCCCCGGGTCGCACTCCGCCGGAGCCGAACCGCCGTCTGCGCACCACCAGTATTCGTGTCGTTTCCAATCCGTCACCACCTGCCAGTCCGGTTCTCTCGCAACCGGCATCCGCGTCTGCAACACACCAGCCTCGTTCAGCGCGGCGATCCATCGCGGGGGCGCTTCCAGCCCCGGAATCTCCGCCCAGTACAGATTCCCCGGGTCCACCTCCGCAGGCAGGCCAATCGGGTCCTCGGTCAGCCGTTGCCAGGACAGCGCACTCGATGGAATCGAGCCGCGAACCGCGACGTGTCCCTCCGGAACGATCCGGATCGGTTCGGATACAGTCCCGCTGAGCACGGGCCGGACGGATTCGCGATAGACCCCCTCCGCAAGATGCACTCGCGTGCCCGGCCCGGCTTTTTCCATGCCCCGTTGTATGGTGCGAAGCGGATGTTCCCGCGAGGTTCCTTCGTTTGTATCGTCGCCTATGTATGGATCGACATAGAGATTCCGGATACGGGGAATCAGGAAGGCAACGTTGTCGAACCGGACAACCCCGGACGGGGTCATACTCGAATTTGTCGAGCACTTCCCGAACTCGATGATTGAGCCGGTTTCCTGTTCGTGATCGACCGGTTCGATCCGGCGCACGGACACGCCGTCAATGAGAACCTCGATGAAGCGATCGGTCCTGTAACCCAGCGTGATCCATTGCCAATCGTCCGCAATCGCAAATTCTCCGCTTTCGTAATCGTACCGGGTTCCGTCGGGCGAATGCCACTCGAGATACCCCGTGTAACCGGAGCCGGTCGGCTTGCGGATACGGAGCGCGACCATCGTATGCCAGGCTTCACCGCCCTTGATGTCGGCGATCCGGATGGATTTCCCGGGGATCCACGTTGTGCCTTCGTCGGGGATGGAACACGATGCCGGGTTGAAGAAAAAGGAAATGTAGGCTTCCTCGGCATCCGCAACGCGGGACCGGTAGATGTAGCTGTCGGCCTGGGTGAGGGGGACCGCGACGCCACCGGAGGATTGGAAACCGCCATGCGGATCGAACGAGGGCTGTAAGTCGGGGTTGTCCGAGGGCACAAACCGCCAGTCCGGATCGATGCCCTGATCGAACGTGTCCGATACGATACACCAGCAGTCCGGGAGATCGGACCGGGCCGGTGAAATCAGAAAAAGAACGGATACGCCGAGCAGGAACGCGATGGGGAGTGACCGGGTCATGGGATTGTCTCCGTTTTACTTCGACTTGGATGCTCATCAGAATGTTACGTCAGAAACGAAGAAATCGCAATCGCAGCGCTCGAAAAGAAGCGGACCGGAGACGATCCTCCGGCCCGCACGACGACGGATGTCCTCGCTCTCAGGGGGTGGGATATGCCTGATACTGATAGAATGTGCATTGAGGCCCGGAGACACCATAGAAGTAGGTCGGATAGTCATTCCCCCGGAGACGCCATAACTCATATTCGTAGTAATCGCCTGGGGAACCGTCCGGGTTGTTGTACGAGATCGGCTGAACACAGTAAGTTCTCAGTGAGTAGTGAGCGGGATCGCAATCCATGATGAATGGCTTCAGATCGTACGCCACGGGGAAACTATCATGCGGAACGATCAACCATTGCCGCATGCTGCCGCCATTATAGCTGATTTTGATCAGGTAGCATTCGTATTCAAATCCGAATACATAATGATAACCATCTTCTCCTTCAATACAGCAAGGATCTGCTGGATCTCCCCAGGCGATGTAGCGCTGGATGTCTTTTGCAAAGAAGTTGCTTCCAAGATACTCGATTGTGTACGTGAAGGTTCCAGACGCTGTCGGTCGGCCCCAGGTTACTGAACCACCGCCATACAATGGCGGAATATATTGTTCTTTATCGATCAGTTCGAAGTTCCGCGGGACTTCACCCGGACCCGGCATGAAGTACACAGGTCTGTAGGCATCGAGATACCCACCGACGTTCGGCAAGTAATACCCTTGCGGATTGGTGCCTTCATACAACAGGGCCAGCTGAGTCGATAGCGGGACGATCGGTGGATTCAAGGGAATCCGGTAGATTGTGACGTTTCTTGGATCCCAGTAAGTCTGAGGAGGCACAGGGGTCGGGCAGTAAATTCCCGGATAGCATATATCGCCTGGGTCGGTCGGAATGAAGTAGCGATCAAACCATGAAAAATTGATCGACACCCGTTGACTCGACCAGTAGCCGGTTTCCGCTGAAACCATCCCAGTCAGACCGCACAAGATTACAGCACACACAAGCCATCGTCTCATTTCCTTTTCCTCCTGGTTATTGGTTGTCCGAATACTCGTAGGAGTACTCGAATTTTTAGCGCTGATGGAAGAATACAAATAAAATATCTTAAATTCAAATTATTTTTATCCTCTGATCGCTTTTTACTTCCCGGCAACCTCGCTAATCTTCCACCGCATCGTTCCAGTGGATTGCCTCAAAGCAGCAGCCTGTGCCTGTCCGATCCTCTCACCAACCTTGACTCGGACCCCGGATCTCTTTAGAATTTATTGGTTTTCTCGTTTTCGACACTCAGGAGGATCACCGCCGGTGAAACAGGTTTTCGACGAACTCAGACAACGCGGCAAAAACTACTTCGAAGAACTCAAACAGACCGACACCTTCCCTCTCGTTCGTGGACGGGAAGTTCTTTTTCTGTACGACGCAAGCACTCGCCCCGTGAAAGACGTCCGTCTCGTCCATCACGTCACAACCCTCGATCGCGCCCCCAAACTCGAACCGGTCTCGGGCAACGGCCTGCGCCTCCTCCATCTCGTCCTGCCGTCCAAAGCCCGTCTGGAATACACCTTCGGCATTCAGTTCGAAGACGGCGGTTCCGAAATCATCACGGATCCCCTCAACCCGCTCAAAGCCTGGTGCCCGTTCGGACCGAAAAGCGTCGTGACGACCGGTGAATATAAAACGCCGGAATGGGCGGTCAGGCGGGAGGGGATCGCCACCGGCACAGTGACGACCCATACGATCGACAGCGTTGTCATGAAAAGCTCCCGAACCGTTTGCATCTATGTTCCATCACTCCCGCCACCGGTCGGTGGCTACCCGGTCCTGGTCATTCACGACGGCACGGATTATCTCGATTACGCAGGAATCGCGACGGTTTTCGACAATCTGATGGCTGAGGGGAAGATTGAACCCTTCATCGCGGTGCTCTCACGGCCGATCGAACGAAACGACGAATACACCTGCACGCCGGGACACGCCGCGTATGTCGTCACGGAGCTGTTGCCGTGGGTGAGGCGGACATTCCCGGTCAGTTCGTCCCGCACCGACACCGGCATCATGGGGTCGTCCTTCGGCGCGGTCGCGTCGGTCTATGCGGCCCATCAGTATCCGGAAATCTTCGGAAAACTGCTGATTCAATCCGGATCGTTCCGCTTTCAGGACATTGTGTCGACGATTTCGCTGTTCGACCCTCTGGACGCATTCGACCGGATCAAGCATTTTCTGGAAACCTCGTTTTTCCCCGGCGGTCCGGCTCAGTCTATGCGAATCTATCAGTCTTGCGGCACATTCGAACCGATGATCGGATATAATCGGTTGTTCGCGAGGTTGATGAAAAAATACGGGCATTCCATTATTTACCGTGAAAGTCATGACGGGCATAATTGGATATCATGGCGTGATCACCTCGGAGATGGCCTCGTTTATCTGTTCCCGCCGGGACGCGCCTGATCGATTGACAGGAAGGCAACAACCATCAGGAGGATCGGACATGAGTGAACCCAAAGTGAAAAAGATCGCGCTCATGGCGTCGTACGACTGGACGCTGCGCAAGGCAATGGCGGAATTCCTGGAATTCATCAAACCGGTGATCCGCTGGAAACGTAAACAATATACGCTCGAGTTGACCCGCATCATCGCCAAGCCGCTGGTGACCGGTGAGGATCTGAGTCACGAAGCGGATCTGATCGTCGATCGGACGACGCACTGGAATGCCTTTTATCGCTATTGGGCGCATCAGGCCGTTAATTCTCAAGCTCGGATGGTCAACCACAGCTATACATTCTCGGTGTACGACAAACACTCCACCTACGATCTGATGGCCCGCGCCATCCACCCGGCGGACCGATTCCCTAAAACCGTGCTCCTGCCGCAGTTCCAACCCTGGACGGAAGACCAGATCAAACAACACTGGTGGAAGGAAGAACAGCAGCTCCTGATCGAAAACACCGAGTATGGCTTCGATCCCAAGCGACGCCGGACGGATCTGGCGACGGTCAAGCAGAAACTCGACGATGCGATTCGCTACGACAAACGCTCACGCAACGTCCGCGAGCTGTTCTATTACCCGGGCAATTATCTGAAGGAAACCATCGAGACCATTTTTGAGAACAAATTCCCGTTGTATCTGAAAAAAGCCTATGGTGGTGGCGGGACAAAGGTCTGGCGGATCGACAACATGGAAGAACTCTGGGAAAAATACGACAAGACAGGCGACGAAGCGTTCCACCTGCAGGAAGGCATCGAGCCTTATGAACGCTTCTACCGCGCCATGGGGATCGGACCGATTGTCGTCCCCATGATTTTCCAGCCCGACAAACCGCACCATCAGCACTACAGCCCCGAGAAAGTGGCGATCGAAAAAGAGATCTTCCACCGGCTCGAAAGCTACGTGATGTTCATCAACTCCTACCACCGCTGGACATACAACTCATTCGAATGCCTCCGAACAGGCGATCAACTCCACCCGATCGACTTCGCCAACGCATGCCCGGATTCCCAGTTCCTGTCCCTGCATGTCCATTTCCCGACGGTTCTGTGCAACCTGATCAAATGGCTGTCCTTCTGCGCCGTGACGGAAAAAGACATGCGGATCGATCTGGAAATGACCAAATATCTGACGGTTATCAATGACCCCAAAATCCCGGGCGAGGAAAAATTCGCGTTCTGTCGCAGGATGTCCGAGGAATACTTCGAGATCGACACATTCCGGGAATATTGCGAACTGAACTTCAAGGACATCGAGCAGCAGTTCATCGAGTTCTACGACAAGAAGTTTGACGAGATCATCCGATTCGCCGTCGAGTACAGCAATTTCCCCGAACGTGAATACGACGTGTTCTTCGATTATTATAAAAACCTGATGGAAACGATCTGGCGACCGAATACGGACACCTATCTGAAAACGGTTCTGTTCAAGGATTGACGTCCGGCAACGTAAAACGCTCCCAGCACGTCAGACAGATCTCGGCAAACGCATCGTCCCCCGCCAGCATCGCCTTCCGGATCGCGCGCATCTCGGATCCCGAACGCCATGTCCGGCGGGTGGCGCGTTCATTTCCATATCTCGGATGCGGCGGAATCACACAACACGGCGACAGATTGCCCGCTCCATCCAGGGTCAGCATCCGGAATGGATGCTTGCACCGTGCGCTGCGATCTGAAACACCAGTGTCGATCAGACGAGGCGGTATCACCACGATCCCCGAGGGCAAATCGAGAGCGTTCAACCGTCGCCGGTTCTCTTCCGAATTGACCAGTGAACACCCCTCCAGAGTCAGGTCCGAACTGCCGTAAGGGAGCATGTTCTGGCAGAAAACCTGATCGGCGCCGAGATCGATCGCGAGTCGGGCGAAATCCGGAATCCGGTCCAGATTGACGAGATCGGTAACGTGGCTGAGCACGAGGCGGATCGGGTTTGATGAACGGGCTCGCGCTTCAGCAAACCGGCGTATATTTTGGAGAATTCCATGGTAGATCTCGTCGCTGCCTCCTCTCATCCGCCGGTAATCATCGGATGTCGATGCATCGAGACTCACGTTTAGGAATCCGATGGGCAGATCCAGGATCATGGCGATGCGATCGTCGTCGAGCAGCACGCCGTTGGTCGAGAGGTTCACCTCCATACACCGCGCAGCAGCAATCCGGATAATCTCAGGCCATTCCGGATGCAGGAGGGGTTCTCCTCCCACAATACCCACACGCTGCGCTCCGGGATACTCATCGAGAATCCCACGCCAGAAGCGAGGCGACAGATCCGGCACATCGGGTACAGGAGAATAAGGGGATCGACGCATGAACGGACAGGTGTAGCAGACTAGGTTGCAGCGATTGGTGATGAACACCATGATTTCGGCCGGATCGTGCCGACAGATCTCGCGACGCCATCCCGACAGCTTCAGGCGGATCATGTTGGCGATCTGCCGGGCGGACCGGCCCCGGAAACGTCCCGGATTCATGATTGACGGTTCATCGGCGACAATTACGCCCGTAACGCGGGATCGTCGGATTTCAGTTTCATCACACAACACCCCGTACACCCCGGCAGAATGCCGGCCTTCAGAATTTTCCGGCGGAAGTCGCGGTAGGGTTCACCGTTCCAGATCTCCCGGAGCGAAGTGGTGCGGAGATTCCCCATCGGGATCGAAAAGCACGGGAAGACGGTTCCGTACGGCCCGATGTGCATGACACTCCATGCCGCGCTGCACGTGAACTCGCGCAACGGAAAATCATTCTGATAATGCCGCGCGAAGTAATCCGCGTTCATGTCCGGATTGAATCGCAATTCGGTCCGCCCGTGCCGGGAGCGCTCCTTCAGCGCCCGGATCGTCTCAATGACCTGCTCCCGCGGAATCTCGTCGATCGGCGGCGGCGATTTGAATCCTGCATCGGGCGAGGCAGCATCGATGCCATAGGACGATTCCTGCATGTTGCATTGCTGGTATGAGATCATATCCAGACCGATTTCATCGGCCAGATCGTACAGATCCATCAACGAATCGATCGTTTCCCGGCAGATCACGATTTTCATATCCAGAATCGGATAGCGACATTTTCTGGCCCGTTTCTCGCGCACCAGATCCCGCAACGCCTGGGTTGTCTTGTCGAATGAACCGGGAATCTGCACCATGGCATCGTGCTGCTCGCGGGGGCCTTCGAGCGAGATCCCCACTGAGAGGAGTCCCTTCCCGAACAGATGTTTGGGGGCCAGTTCGACGAAGTGCCCGATCAGATTGTCCCGGATCATCGTACCGTTCGAAACGAAATGCACCCTGTTCCGGCGACACGCGGCATCGAGCAGCGTACGGATATCGTCACGGACGAGTGGTTCGCCGCCCGTGAATGTGATGATCGCTGTGGATGGGATCTGTCTGAAAATACCGAGCCATTCATCGGTGGTTAGTTCGCCTTTTTCGAGTCCATCGATGCCGTGTTTCCAGACGAAACACATGCTGCAGCGCAGATTGCATCGATGGGTCAGGACACACCCCACACGGAGAGGCGGGAATGCCCAGCCGTTGCCGATCCTTCGGGGAATCGAGGCATGCAGATTATTGATCCAGCGATAGACGCGCGAGATACCTCCCATGGTTCATTCCTTGAACAGCACGGATCGCGCGCCGTAGTAGTACAGCATCACGTCGTGCATCGATCGGATGTTCGTCAGCAAACTCCAGATCTGTTTCGGCCGGAAATAGAATTCCTTCATCGCCTGCTTCTGCAGATTCGACATTTCCTTCGGATCGCGGCCCTCCGGGACATAGACCGGATCGTAATCCGCAAAACCGGCCATCGACGAAAAATGCGACCAGTCGTTCACCGTCATGCCTTGTTTGACGGCGAGATCGTACAGGACGGTCCCGGGATAGGGTGTAGCGAGCGAGAATTTGGCGAAATCGAGTTTCAGTTTCTTGGCCCATTCGATCGTCGCCCGGCTGTCCTCGACCGTCTCAGTCGGGAGCCCCAGAATCAGCGTGCCGCGAACCTTCAACCCCGCCTGATGCGACCAGTCGACTGCCTGCCGGATCTGCTCCATGGTCTCGCTTTTCTGAATCATCCGGAGCAATCGCTCCGTCCCGGTTTCAACACCAAAGGACACCAGGACAAAACCGGCTTTTTTCATCAGTCTGAGGAGTTCCAGGTCCACCTGGTCCGCACGTGCGGCGGTGGTCCAGACAAGTTTCCGGTGGAGGCCTTTGCGCATGAGTCCTTCACAGATATCGATCGTCCGCTTCCGTTCGACAACGAAGTTGTCATCGAGCACGGCGATCTGTCGAGCCTTGTATTTGTTGACCAGCAGATCCACTTCCTCCAGCACACGCTCGGGCGAATGATACCGGTACTTGAAACCGGACATGAGACGCGCCGAACAGAAGATGCATTGAAACGGGCAGCCGCGCGACGTGAGAATCTCGCGGAGGGGTTTGGCAAACACCGCATCAGGAACCTGATGATACCCTTCATAGTTCACCAGGTGCCGGGCGGGCAGGGGCAGAGAATCGAGATCTTCGAGGAGCGGACGGTTCGGCGTCGAGTGAACCGTTTCGTCCCGGCGGAACGACAGACCTGCGATCGATCCGAGATCTCCTCCGGAGCCAAGATTTTCAATCAGTTCATGAAACGTGATCTCACCTTCACCTCGGACGATCACATCGATGTTCCGGTCCGCCAAGATGTCCTCCGGCATGATCGACGCATGAATGCCTCCAACGACAACCGGAAGATTCGGGCGGAATGCCTTGACACACGCCGCAACCAGATGGGTCTCGACGACCATCGGTGTCATGCAGGTGATCCCGACCACATCCGGACGAAATTCTGTTAATGTCTGCCGGATGGTCTGCTCGGACATCATCTCGATCTGACCATCGAAAATCCGGACCGGATAACCCTGTTTTTCGAGGTACCCGGCGAGGTAGACGAGGGAGACCGGCAGCAGGGACGGAGCGACTTTCGACATGCTGCCATAGTGTCGCTTTTCCGAAAAATGAGGCAACACCAGGAGAACCTTTGGTTTTGAGTTCATGGAGATACTTTCACTCGATCCGAATGACGACCGTCCGATCCGGCAAACGGCGCGACTCCTGCAGATCGGTATCGAGCCCGTACTGACCGGAAAATAGAGGTTGGATCAGGTGGGAATTGTTGAAAATCAGTGTCTGCACAGGACCATCCTGTTCCTCTGACCCGACCGCGGTCTCCGGTGAAATCCGCGCGCTCAGAGTCTGATTCTCATACCAGAGACGCACCGCCCGGGTCAAACTATTCTCGACAAGCCCCGGAAAGATATGGGTCGACGCCTGCCATCCATCCAATTCGAAATGCGTCGATAGTTCGGGATCCGGCACGGCTGCCTGCAAAGCCGATCGCAATTCGGTCATGCTCAGTCCCGCATCCCTCCACTGTCCCGTCCGCTGCAACGCCTCCATCCCGTAAGCTCCGAGCAGGGTGACGACTATGACACCCGATACCAGATTCGCTTCCATTGAACGATCCCGATGATGTTCAGATTGAAGAAAATTGGCGATCAGACAGGCAAACCCGGTCATGGGAATGAGCAGATACTGGGATCGATCGAGATGCAGGACGGGGATGAGTGCAATGGCGGCGAACGAGATGCTGAAGCGGAGTCTCCGGAACAGGAATGCCGTTGAGAACAGCGCGGTGATGCCGATAAAGACGATCAATTTGAGAACCGGCTTGCCTCGGAAATCGATACACAGCGGGAACAGGATCTGATTCAGATAATCTCTGAGATTGTCGATGATGGAGATCAATGAAACCGGGACTGAAGCCCCCGTCGAGCCGATCAGGGTGCCAAGTGCCAGGAAGCGAACGAGAAGAATCACGGCCAGGGCGATGAAATGCGCTCCGTAAAACGGGGAGCGTGTCGGAGTGAATGTGTCCTTGCGCGAATCCATGCGGTCGCATACCACGATCAGCAATGGCGTGATCAGCGCCGATTCCTTCGAGGCCATGGCGAGAATCGAACAGATGAGTGCGCCGATGGAATTGAAACATCCCCGACTCTGATTCGACGGCATCGCCAGGAACAGGAGAATCGCGGTCAGGCTGAAAACCGACGCCAGCAGATCCGCCCGATACGCGAGCCACGCCGAGTTGCCCGCTATCGAGGGATGCAGGCATAGAACCAGACCGGCGATGAACGCCGTCCACCCGTTTCGATGAATCCGATAGACTAATTGCGTGGTCAGTAATACCGCTAGAATGAATAGACCGGTGTTTGTCACATGATATCCCGTGGGATTCATGCCATGTAGAAGGTAATCGAGTTTCCAGGCGACCATCGTTACCGGTCGGTAGAATCGAAACCCGGGAGTCTCGGAATCGACCGGGGTGACTGCCAGTTTTACCGAAGAATCGTCATGCACCCGTCCGAGATAGATGAAGTCATCCGCAACGAAGCCTGTGTCGAATCCCGGAAGACAAACGAGCAGTGCCAGGATAAACAGAATGCTTCCCCCGAATAGTTTCATGGTCTGCAATTATGGTGCTGCGGCACGAGGTTCATGTTATCGATTCCTTCCAACAGATTCCGATTAGTATACTTCATCCTGCGAAATTGGTAAAGACAGCGCTGACAATCCGATGTTCCGTTGGAATCCCAACCTATCGACCCGCCGGGGAAAGTGGTGTATAGACGTTCTGAGAGCCGATCCCGGCGAACTCCGATCCGTCCCGGCATCGATACCGGAGGCTGCCCATGAATTTGAACCGATTGATAGCACCGATTCTGTCACGCATCTATTCTCTATATTCCCGCACCTATCGATACACGGTCATCAACGACCGATACTTCCGCGAACTGCCTCCCCATCGCCCCCCCATCATCTTCGCTCACTGGCATTCGGACGATCTGAGCATGATCGGACCGCATCGGAACAAAGGCCATACCATCCTGGTCAGCCAGTCCCGCGATGGCGATCTTCTGGCACATGCATTGAAGCACTTGGGGTATCGGACGATTCGCGGTTCGAGCACCCGGGGAGGAGCCCGCGGACTCCTCCAATTGATTCAGGCTGTCCGCAAAGGTTCCGACACCGTCGTCACCGTCGATGGGCCGACGGGACCTCGCGGAATCGTCAAGCCGGGCATCATCATGCTATCGCTCAAGACCGGCGCTCCTATCCAGACGCTCGGCGCACAGGCATCCCGTAAACTCGTTTTCCGCAGCACCTGGAGCCGCACATTCCTCCCGGCTCCGTTCTCAAAGGTGCGAATTCTATACAGTCCGGACCTGATCGCTCCACCTGCATCGGATTCAGAATCGGATCTCGAAAGATGCCGTCTGGAGGTGGAACGATCGCTGTTTCGAATCCACGAGGATCTCGGAGTATTGTAAGAGTCCGGGGAGCGTTCCGATTCGGTCAGGGAGATGCGTATGTTGAGATCGGAGAAGGAGTTGCGGTTGGTGTTGAGGAAGGTGTGGGGGTAGGAGTCGGAGTCAGTCTATCGGAAAACTCGTCGATGTCTCTCGAGATCGCGATCTCGGAAGACAAAGCTTTGCTTCCCTCCTCGAGTTCATCACCCACCGGCATCGGTGCAATCGGAACACGATCCATCTTTTCATTTGTTTTTTCCGAAGCGGCCTCATGCGGATGATCGGCCAACTCTTTTTTCAGAACGGCTCGACCCTTCTTCTTCATTTCTCCAGTTGCTTTGCCCGGAACCGGAATCTCGTCGCTCTTTACAAGTCGATCATCGTCCGACCGGGTTGCCGGCTGGGCCGAAACGGACGAGGTTTCGACGGCGGGTACGGCATTCGGATGCTCGGACGGTTGATCGACGCCCTGGATGAGCGCTGTTTCGGACTTCGTTGAGCGTAACTCTCCGTGTTTTGTATAGAACAGCAGCGTGAACGATGCGACAAACACGAGTGCGATGACGGTGGCAGGTACCGGAAGCAGGAAGAATGTCTGTAACCGTTCGATCCACGACCGCTGTGATTGTCGTTTCCGAGCCATGTCGAGGATGAGGTGGTCGATGCTGTTGGGAGGGGTATCGAGGTGTGCGGACATACGGGAGACCGAAAGGACGAATCGGAAGGACTCGTAGGCATCCCGACACGCGGCACATTCGACCAGATGCTCCTGCATCTCGGATTCTTCGATCCGCGATTCGGGTTCGTCACTCCGGGCGAGCAACCAATTCTGAAATCGTTCGCAGTTCATCCCCTCACCTGCTTCCCCGGCATCAATCCGCGCTTCGAGAATTCGTCACGGATCTTCTCGAGCGCATACCGCATCCGGCTCTTTGCGGTATTCTCAGAGCATCCCAGAATTCCGGCAGCTTCCCTGAAATCGAGCCCGGCATTCTCGCGGAGCAGAAACACTTCCCGTTGTTCAGCCGGGAGTTCCGCGAGAATTTCGCGGAGTGCTCTCGCATACTCGAGTAGTTCGACTTTTTTATCCGCCGCGATCCCCGCCTGATCCGGATAATCGCGATCGGAACCGTCCTCGTCATCATTACGGTCGAACGGCGTGACGATCCTGCGGATGGATTGCCGGCGGTAGTGATCGGTCAGCAGGTTATGGGCAATGGTGAAGAGCCAGGTCCGAAATCGTGCGGTCGGCGAGTACGCTGAGGCGGATCGTATCACGCGGATAAATGTCTCCTGATAAAGATCCTCGGCGGCTTGCCTGTCTCGACAGGCTCGGACGAAGAAGCCGAACAACTCAACCCTGAATCGTCTCAACAGCGTTTCAAACGCTCGGGTGTCGGCTTTTAAGGCATAGCGCTGCATCAGCTCCTCGTCGGTCGTTTCGCCTGCTGAACCGTGAGATCCTGTTTGTTTCGGTTCCGCAGGCATCTGATTGGATAAACGCATGAGGCGGAATAAAGATCTGATCAGATCGACGAGGCGGTCGAGTATCGGATCGAGCGAGATGACGCAATCCATGAAGTCAGTATACTACCTGACATCAGCCCTGCAAACTGATACTATGCATGTCACCGATTCATGCATTCCTGATCGGAGAACTCGGAGGGACATTCATGGCGAAAGAATCGAAGAAGGACAAGCAGGCGCGGGCGATCGAAATCGTAATGAGATTACGCAAGCTGTATGGCGGTGCTCGCAGTGCTCTCGATTTCATATCCCCACTGCAGTGCCTGATCGCTACGATCCTGTCGGCTCAATGCACCGATGCTCAGGTAAACAAGGTCACACCCGGGTTGTTCCGTAAATACAAGAATGCCGAATCCTTTGCGTCGGCTTCTCCGGAAGAACTCGAACAGGATATTCGATCGACTGGATTTTATCACAACAAGGCGACTTCGATCCGCAAGTGTTGCAGATCGATCGTCGACCGTCACAACGGAACGGTGCCGGATACCATGGACGCCCTGCTCACGCTCGAGGGTGTTGGCCGCAAGACTGCGAACTGTGTCCTGGGAAACGCTTACGGACAACCCGCGATCACGGTCGATACTCATGTTAAAAGAATCGCCTGGCGACTGGGTCTGACCGATCACAAGGATCCGGACAAGATCGAGTTCGACCTCAAAGCGCTTCTCCCGCAGGAGGACTGGCTCGAAGCATCCCACATGATCATCGATCATGGTCGCGCAATCTGTAACGCCCGGAACCCGCGATGCACGGAATGTCTGCTTGATGACCTCTGCCCTAAAAGGAAGTAGGTGAACAATGTCCGATCCCATTCCTGAATCCCTCTCATCCGAACAGCTGTTTGCTGGTCTGGTTCTGTCGATCTCGAATGCCGCCATGATCGCGATGGGGAAACTGGCCGATCCCGAGGCCGGTACAACCGAAATCAACCTGGACATGGCGAAGCTGAACATCGACATGATTGAGATGCTTGTTGAGAAGACACGCGGGAATCTGACCGAGAACGAGGATGCGTTACTGAGCACGACTCTAGCCAATCTCAGGCTGAATTACGTTCGTTCCGTGAAGTAACGCCCGGTACCGATCTCAGGACATGATCTCGATCCGCAGCCGAGCCAGGCTTTCTTCCGGCCCGATGATGATCAGGCTATCGAGTCGGGTGAGGATACGGTGCGGCATGGGGATTTCCGATTTGACTTCGCCCCCCTGAGTTCGATTGATCGCGATGATGGTCGCATTGTACCGGTTGCGCAGGTCCAGTTCACGGACACTGCGATCGACGAGTCTGCCGACGACGGGCAGGACGACGATATTGAATCCCATCGGGATCGTGACATAGTCATTGCGGATCACAGAGGGTGTTCGGGTGATGAATTTCATCCCGAGCGTACCTTCTCTGAGTATTTCCCGATCGTAGATATTGAAAATATCCCGAAAACTGATAATCCCTTCGAACTGCCCGGTCATCGGTTCAACTACCGGAACTTCGTCAAGCTGATTCGCCTTCAGGATACGGATACAATCCAGCAGCGAGGCATCCGGGGCGATCGAGGGAAAGCGTCGGTTCATCAGATCGATCGGGCGGCGTTTGGATTTGATCCCTTCCGTCTTGATCACAAGCGCGACCTGGGGCAGGGCGATCGCTCCCATATAAACCCGGTCGAAACCGACGACATAGCTCTGTGGACGAGCATCATTCACCATCAGTTCATACAGGAATTCGAACGACATGTCGGGTGCGACAGGTTGCACATCTCGATGCATGACATCCTGAACGAAGTGTCGCCGCATGATGCTCGATTCCAGACCACCATGCATATCGCCACCTCGTCGTTTGAGGTGCACATGGTAGAGCGATTCCTTGCAGAGTCTCGAACTGATCAGCGAGGAGGTGATACAAGCGATCATGACTGGAAGGATGATGTGATAGTTATGTGTGGCTTCGAGTGTCAGAACGATGGCGGTGACCGGAGCGGAAACGATACTGCTGAGCATGGCTCCCATGCCGGCAATGGTCAGCATTTCGTAAGAAGGGGGAAACATCGGCAGGAACCGGCGCGCCACAACTCCGAGACATCCTCCGATCGATGCACCGATGAACATACTCGGGGCGAAGACCCCCCCTCCTGCTCCTGCCCCGAAAGCGATCGACGTGGCGACGATTTTCGCAAGAACGAGGCCCACGAGCAATTCCATGCCATAACTGCGATTGATGATCTCCTGGACACCCTCGAATCCGCTCCCGTAGATCCAGGGAAATGCAACAATGATACCTCCGATCATGGCGGCACCGATGAGCAATCGGAAGGGCTCGGGTATCCAGCGCGAGGCGAGCCATCGTTCCGAATACTCGATTGTCTTCATGAATAGCACACTCGTCAGTGCGATAACCGCGCCGAGAAAAAAGTAGTAAGGCAGTTCGAGCGATCGGACCGTGAGTTCTGCCGGGATCTGAAAAATGGGCAGGCGATCGATATGATGGTGGGCGATCACGGTGGCGATGACTGATGAGGTAACGAGAGCGGCGAAGGTATTGAGAGCGAAGTGATTCAGGATGATCTCGATGGAAAACATGACTCCCGCAATGGGAGCATTGAACGAAGCCGCGATACCGGCCGCTGCTCCGCATCCGATCAGTATCTTGATCTGCTCGGGAGAAAACCGGAAGAATCTCCCGAACGTCGATCCGAAGAGAGCACAGAGTTGGACGATCGGACCTTCTTTCCCGACGGGAACACCGGTTCCGATCAGCAGAATCGA
Source organism: uncultured bacterium (assembly GCA_964472395.1). Lineage (GTDB taxonomy): Bacteria > CSSED10-310 > CSSED10-310 > CSSED10-310 > CALFER01 > CALFER01. The sequence goes on from CAYYMM010000049.1 coordinate 26,024, forward strand.
AGCGATCGACTTGGTCGCAACGATGCCGGCATCGATTCGGCCGCCCTTCATTACGAGCGCTTCCATGACTTCCGGGATACCCATGCCTTTGTACTTTCGGGTGAAATAGAACCAGATGGGCGTCGCCAGCACCGCTCCGAAGACCGGGATCAGGAGCCCGAAGTATCGCGGATGACTCAGGAGGAACGACACGGGGTGCATCACAGGGCCGAAGGTCAGCTCATGAATGCGCCGCAGGCACCACCTCACAAGCAGGGTGGTATAGCCGCCGAGCAAGCCGATCAAGATGGCCAGGAGAATAGTCTGGAGATTCAGATGAAGGCGCAGCAGGTCGCGCAGCATGTAAAACGGATTGTACAGCCGCCTCATAGGCACGACCTCGTCCGATGTAAAAAATCATCCCCGGTTGCAGCACGCCGGAGCAACGCTGAAAGCGTCCTATTCGGTGCAACCGGGGAGATCATGGGTTACCACTCGATCGTGGTCACATCCGAGTTACTTCTTGTCGCTGACGAAGAATACCGGAACCAGACCACCGCCCTGATGAACATTGATGATGTTGCCGGTTGCTGCCCGCAGGAAAGCGCCGACAAATTCACCTGCATGCGACCAATAGTTAATGTTGACGTTCCGTTCAACGAATCCCTTGTATTCGCCGTTTTCGACGATCGGGAATCGATCTTTCGGAATCCGCACGAACTCCTGGACCGCGAAGTTGGCGTTGGGAGACACCGCGACATCAACAGCCTTCTCCCACTGTTCCTGTGTTGCATCGCGCCCGATGGTGATTCCGAAACCACCATAGCCGACATTCGGTTTCAAAACGAAACTGTCTTTGTCTCTCTTGAGAAGTTTCGAGATTTCCATTGTTTTTCCTTGGAAAGTTTCGTCCTTGCCCGGGCGAACGAATCGGGTCCAGGGGACGGTCGCCAGCATGGTTTCCCATTCTTCTTCCGTGAAATGTTTCCGATACTTTTCATCGCTCATGATAGCCGGAAGCGTTTTGAAATCGCCGGTGGCAGCTCGAACCGGATTCACGAAGCAGATATTGCCGTCCCGATACGCCTTGATGATGTTCTGCACATGGGGCCAGAATTCGGGTTTGATGAAATCGTCGATTGCATCGCGATACACAGCATCGACTACCGTACCTTTGACACTAACGGTTTTTCCGTCATAAGCGAAATCGGCCGGATCGGCAAAAATGGCGTCATATCCGCGGCGTTTATATGATTCGACAATCTCGATTACATCATTGAGAATCGTTGAATCTTTCCAGCACACAATTGCGAAGGTCGGTTTATCTTTCGGCAGGATCCCCTTTGCCTTGCAGAACTCGCGATATTTCTTGAGCATCGCCTGCAGGTGGGTTTCAAGCAGGTGATCGGTGTGGAGATCATACAATTCACCGAGTTTCCTGACGGCGGGGAGTCCGAGGAAGATATCGAGCATCGCGTCATTCCAGCCCATACCGCTCGGATCACCACAATTGAATTCCAGGAACTTCATCTCACCGCTTTCCGGATGATAGAAGCAATCCAAACGGACCATAACCTGATAGCTGGGGTAGATAGGGTCTACTTTTGAGAGATCGGCGATGAGACCATCCTGGTAGACCAGTCCATCGAAGTTATTGCCTTCGAGAAACGCCTTGCCGACTTTCTCGACACCCCGGATGATGTTACGGGTGTGGTGTGAAATCAATGGCCGATGCTTCATGTCGACAAAGTACGGTTTCAGGAATGTCGGGAAATCCATCTTCTTCCCATGCATTTCCATGAACATGTTTTTCTCGCCCATCTTCTTCGTGAGTGTCTTCATCTGCGAGACGGGATCGGTCTGTCCGACGATACGTTCATAATCCTGGTTCAGTCGCTGCAAAAGGTCCATGATGCCTCCTTCGAGAGTTGAGCGATGATGCTCGTTTTTCCTGATGAACGGTCCCAAGCCGATGCCCGGACGCTTACACACGTAATCCTGAATTTTGCGCGGATTGCGTTAAAAAAGCAAGTCTCCAGCGCCGGAATTTCAGATCGGTTTCACCTTCATGCCGCACAAAGGAAAAACCCCCTTGGGGAAGGGGGCTTTTCATGGGTTGCAAGGAGGTCTTTTTTTACCGATCCGGGGGAAGATCGTGTCTATCCTCAATAACGAAACCAACCCGGAAAGTGTTTCATGTTTTTTTCACGGTTTGACATCATCGCCCGGTTTTTCTAATCTTTTGTGACTCGACACCAGGAGAAATAAATGCCGGACATACAGCATGGTTTCCTCGGGAATGCCCACCAGACCGAAATCGTTTACTGGATAATCGCCTTGGCTTTGGTACTTGCGACATGTGCTTATTTACCCTGGCTGTACCGATATCTCAAAGCCAATTCTCCTCGCTCGGTCTCTCCGGATCTGATATCCCCCGCTGGCGCTCCGGAACCAAAACGAACTGCGCATCGATATCTCCGGGCACTCCATTACCCCTTCCTGCCGTCTATCATCCTGTTCATCATCGCCTGGATCCAGCAAAAATCGCTTCCCGCCTCACACCTGTCCACGGCGATCTTCATCTCGCTTGTTCTGATCGGAGCAGCCGCTCCCCTCTTCCATCGCTCATGTCGAACAGCCGGAGCAGCAACTGGTTTGCTCCTGATCGCCCTCATGCAGCTTATCATTCCCCGAGAAGTACTCGTCGATCAGATCGCGCGGGGAATCGCGCCAGTCTTTGGGATCGAACCGGGAGTGACCGTCGTAAAACACCAGACGGTTCACTTCGATCAGCCTGTTCTCCGGACAACCGCTTCGACTCTCGAGTTTTCGAAAGACCGGACCCCGTATTTTCGTAGTGACTATTTTTCGCTTGAGATCACGGGCTGTCTGGATATTGAATACCAGGGAGAGTATCAGTTTTATCTGATTTCTGATGATGGAGCTGATCTTGAAATCGACGGAAAGACCGTGCTGTCGAATCCCGGATTTCATGCCGCTGAGGAAGTATCTGCGGCCATCGTTCTGGAGACGGGGTGCCATCCATTTCGGATTCCATATTACAACGGGGCATCGGACGCTGTGCTTCGTCTCGAATGGGCACCTCCGCATCACCCGAGATCCGCGATTTCTCCGTGGAATCTTTTCATCAACACACCGAATCGTCTCCGGTCCTGGATCTTCCGCAGGTGCATCGGATGGGGTGTGCTGTTTGCATGTCTGGCCTTGGGAGGCTTCGCCTTTTATCTCCTCCGTCCTCACCTCCGTTTCGGTGATTTCAAGCTGATGCGAATTGGTTCCGGATTCGAAAAACAGGTTCGGACGGAGTCCCCCCGAGAACTCCTCCGGGCGCATCGTCGGATCCTGATGTTCGGTCTGGCGGCAGGTATCGCTGCCGTCACGGGCTTGTGGACCTGGTTTTATCTTCCACGATTTTCACCATTGAAACACGGACTGAAGGGAACCGTGTATTCCGCGGGTGACTTTGATACGCCGCTGCAGTCGTTCGAAGGTGGGAATGCACGCATGCACTCGATTAGCCACCGTCACTTGAAACGCAACGCTTTCTGGGCTGTTTTCGAAGGGTATCTGAAAACGGACCGGAGCGGAGTCTACCGATTCTCGCTCCAGGCTGACGACGGATCACGCCTTAAGATCGATCATGCTCCTGTTTTAAACGCCTGGGATATTGACCCGCGACGAGTGTCGAAGCAAACCCGTCATCTCGAAGCGGGTCTGCACCATATCCGTGTTGAAATGCACAGTGAAAATCAACCCGCGTTTATTGATCTGAAGTATATTCCGCCCGGGTCCATCCAGGCCCGGCCGATCAACGTTCAGCACCTGTTTCCGGAAAAACCGTCCGACTTGCAGATACGGAACGACCGAATCTTCTCGATCTTCCGAATCTCCCTGTTTGCCATTTCGATCCTTCTATGCCTCGGGTTCTCCATTCATGTCCTCCGATCATCTCGTCGTTCGGATATCAGGCCATGGTTGCTGTCCGCAATGCTGTATCCCGTCACAAGTTTTATACTGGTTCAATCGATCTGGATGGATCCGGATTATCGATTCGGCTTCGAGTGGTTTCTCCGGTGCAGTGCATCGGTCCGTCTGATAATCCTAGGTCTTCTGTTCCTCCTTTTCCTGCCTCCTGTGCGGCTGTGGATCACCCGTTTACCGTCTCAGTTCTTCCTGTTTCGATCGGCACGTATCACGGCTTTTTTCGCTTCCATCATGCTCGGGTTTATCGGTCAGATGTTCTTCAGCGGCCCCCTCGAACGCAAACCGACACTCGGTGTGATCTGCTTTGCGTTCGCGGCTTTGGGTGTTCTGGCGAGCTATGTCCGGATCGATCCGGATACGGGGATTGAGAAGGCGGAGCGCAGTGAGCCGCTACCGGAAGCGGATCCCGCTGGACGAATTGTCGGGATGACTCTGTTTGTGCTGATTCTATTCGCAGCGGCTTTTTTACGTTTTTTTCGATTGCACGAACTTCCGCCAGGTCTTTGGTGGGATGAAGCTCAAACGGGGATTGCCGCACGGGATATTTTAAATGGCCATTTGCCACCCGTATACGACCTGAAAATCAATGCGGGATCTCTCCTTTCGTTCGGAATCGCCGGCTGGTTCTCGATCTTCGGATCGTCGATACTGGCTCTACGGGCCTACTATGCAACCGTCGGAGTGATCACGACCGGAGTTTCCTTTTTTTTCTTCAGGACATTTTTCCCTCCGGTTTGGAGTTTGTTCGGGATGACCTTGATCGCTATATCCCGATGGCTGTTTTCGATCAATAGGGTCGCGATGGCGACGATCGATGAGACGATCCTGCTGACATTCACTGTTTTCATTGTTTACATTGCAGCTCTGCGTTCCGGACGAATGTGGCGATACCTTTTGTGTGGCGTTCTGGTGGGAATCGGTTTGCATTTGCATACTGGTGCGCGCGTATTGCCATTGATCATCGGGGTCGATTTGGTCACCCGCCTGATTCGTTCTCCCCGGGTTCTCCTGCTTCGGCACCTCAAATTGGCATCGATTCTGGTCACGGCAGCCATACTCGCGTTTGCCCCAATGGCTCTACACATCATCCGGCATCCTTCGGATTACTTCAAACGATCGAAGGAGACATTGCTGTCGACCGAGTATCCCGG
>CAYYMM010000050.1:0-31098 GCA_964472395.1 uncultured bacterium
AACGACCGTGCCGCCTGCGGTGTTATCGGTCAATGTGATGCTGCTCGCGCCGCTGAAGGTGAACGTCCCGAGACTCACGCACCAGCCACCTCCCGGATTGTACTGCGAGCGGGTGACGGCTGTGGAGCCGCCGGAGTGATGCACCGTGTAATAGGCCGATGTCGTGTATGCCGCGTTCGTGACCCATGCCGTCACGGCATATTGGCCGGCCGGCAGCGTGATGCTCCAGGTCGCGACACCCGTTCCGGTCCCCTCCGTCGCAGCCGTCTTGTCCAGGCCGTAGTTCGTGCCGTAGGTGCTGAAAAACCAGTTGCTGCCGGTCGTGCTGAATCCCGCGTCGCGGTTGTCGACGATGTATTCCGAGCCGCCCGCGGTCGGTGTGCGGGTGGGCGTCGGCGTCGTCGCGGAGGTTCCGTAATGATCACACAGCCCGGCGTAAATCGCCCAGCCGTTTGCGTCGAGATACCCGGAGCCGCGAAGCCGGGTTTCCTCGGAGGGATTCGATATGAACGAATTCTCCGTCAGGATCGCCGCCATATCGGTCTCGCGCACCATGTGAAAATTATCCTCGTGAACCCCCTGCCGACTGCAGTTGCTCGATACAAATCCGATGTTCATGTGATCATCGAGACGCTGGACGACGGCATAGGCGAGATTGCCCGAGGTGTTGGGCGAAGGACAGGTGCCGGGATACACATGCACGCCGGTGTAGTTCGCGGAGGCCGAACCCGATGCATTGTGATGAATCGAAATTGCACGATGAACGGGAATCGAATTGAGATAATCCGTGCGGGCAGTCAGGGACACATAAACATCCGTCGTGCGGGTCATGTAGACAGAGGCATTGGCTGCGAGCATGTAGCTGCGCGCATCGAGCGAGGTGGTCAGGTTGATGTCGGCTTCCTCGAGACCCGTCGGGCCGACGGCCCCGGCATCGCTCCCGCCATGCCCCGGATCGATCCCGATGATCCGCGTGCTGAGATCCGCGAAAGCGGGACCGGCAATCGACGACACGAGTGCGAATGCGAGCACAGTGGCGAGAAACAAGCGTGTGTGCGTCATCATGGCCGGATCTCCCCGGCGGGCGACGACAGGAGTGTCTTCAGGTCGAGACGCATGCGTTCGAGGCCGTTTTGCGTGTCGAAGACGATCGCCTGCAGGTCAGGCGAGCAGTCGGGATGCCGTTCTATCCGATCCGGGGTGCTTGTTAACCGGATGGCTTGTGCGTATGGTTCGATTGAAATGATGAACAGATCCGAGGCGGTGATCCGGTGACCGTCATCGTCTGTTTTACTGAACAGAACGGCCCTCGAATCAGGCAACCACGAGGGGTCGCTGCCCGGCCCGATCGCTTTGCGTTGCGTGCCGTCCGCCGATACCAGATGCAGTCCGGAAGTGAGACTCTGGTAGAGAATCCAGCGGCCGTCCGGCGACCGCATCGGTTCGAAGCAGGTTTCCGTTCCGTTCGTCAGCGCGCGTCGGGCGTTTCCGGTCCAGATATACACGATTCCGTCGATCGCTGCAGTGAATGACAGAGGTCCCCGGTGGGAGGTATCTTCGATGATCGTCATAGGCGACGCTGTGCCGCTCACGAGCGCTTGCGCGACCCCGCCGGTGAATGCCGGTGTGGAGATGGTCGCGGCGGGTGGACCGAGTGGCTCGATATTGCCCGAAATACTGACGCGGTAGAGGCGGAACAGGTCGTCGCCCCGTGTCCGGAATACGATCGACCGGCTGTCCGGAGCCCAGACGAACCGCCATCCGGAAAACGGGGCATCGGTCAGCGTCCGGGTCGTGCCGTTTTCGAGCAACCGGATGCCGCTGTCGCCGTAGAGCGTGAACGCGATCATGGTTCCGTCGGGACTGAATCGGGGAGTGGATGCATCCGGCAAGGTCAGCAAGCGCTCGACCGGCCCAAGTGTTTCCGCGGCGGTTGCGCCTGCCGCGCCCAGAGACAGACTGACGATGAGCATGAATCGGAACAGAGCCATGATACCCCCTCCTGCTTCTGAGACTATACCATATCCGGCATTCATTCAGAAACCCTGTCGGTTCGGTTGTCACTGGCATCCCGTTTCAAAATGCGATATGAACCGGATCCGGGAGGATCGTCCATGATACATGCGTATATCGATGGCCTGATGGTGCGCGAAGTCGCTTCGGAGGCCAGCAATCCGGTCGTTTTATACATTCACGGACTCGGCGAATCGAGTCTCTGTTTCCAGAACACAATGGAGCGGTTAACGCATCTGCCGATCCGTCAGATCGCACCGGATCTTCCGGGATACGGGCGCAGCCCCTGGCCGGAAACCCCCCTGAGTCTCGATGACTGCGCGGATCTGCTCGATCGCTGGCTCGGATCCGTCACCCCGGGTCCTGTCGTCCTGATCGGTCATTCCATGGGAGGAGTGCTTGGGCAGATCATCTGTGAAAAGTACCCGCGGCGTGTGAAAGGATTCATCAACGTCGAAGGGAATATCTCGATCGGTGATTGCGCCTTCAGCGGACAGGTTGTTTCGAACGATGGGCCGGATTTCGCAACACGAGGATTCGAGGGCATTCAGCAGAGAGTCCTGAAGAAGGGGCTGGAAAGCCCGGCGCTCGCGGGATACTTCGCCAGCATGCGATTCGCGGATCCGATGCAGTTCCGCCGCAACAGCTATGATCTCGTGGAAGCATCGAAACCGGAGACGCTGGGGGAACGGATGAGCGCTCTTTCGATCCCGGTTCATTACATCGCAGGAAGACCGGGCGGAGCCACTTTGCGTTCGATCGAGTTGCTCGAGCAGGCCGGCGTGCCATGTTCGATCCTGTCGCCCTCGAGCCATTGGCCATTCATCGACCAGCCCCTCGCATTCGATGCATGCATCGAGTCTTTTCTGGGGCAACTGTGAGAACCGCTTGCGGGAACGTGATCGTTCTGGCAGACTAATGGAAGAGCTACAGACACGAGGCAGTCGAGGGGAGGTCCGTTTCATGGAATGGGCACTTCTCAAGAGCATTTATGATGCATCGCCGGATGCGATCACCTACATCGATCAGTCCGGGCGGATCGTGCTGTTCAATCGCGCCGCCGAAATTCTCACGGGATATTCGACCGAGGAAATCCGGATGATTCCGATGGTCGAGCTGTATCCCAATGCCGATGATTTCGGACGAATCCGAAAACAGGTCGAATCCGAGGGGAAATGCATCGGAATCGAGACCAACATCCAGAATCGGAGCGGCGAGCTGATTCCAATCAGTCTGTCGGTGGCCGTGGTTCTCGATGAAAACCAAACTGTGATCGGAACCGTCGGGATTTCGCGCGATCTGAGAGCCATCCGGGATCTCCGGAATCAGATCCGTGATCTCGAGACAGTCGCGACGCGGATGACGTTGGCATCGCAGACCGCTCACGAAATCAACAATCCGCTCGAAATCATCAAAAACTATGTCTATCTGATCGAATCCGGCACGGCAGACCCCCTGACGCTCGAACGGATCGGGATCATCCGCCGGGAACTTGTCCGGATCGCGGGGATCGTACGATCGCTGACCGGAATGGCTGTCCAACCGGTCCTGCCTCATGATGCGATCGATGTTCGCTCCTTCGTGAACGAATACCGGGACCTGGTCATCCCCTGGCTGATCTCCCGCGGCATCGACCTGATCGTCCGGATACCGGAATCACTTTCGACCCTGCATTCCTCCGTCGAGCATCTCCGGCAGGTGTTTCTGAATCTGACTCTGTACATCATCCGGGCCATGCCGGAGAGCGGGGTTTTCGAGATTCGAGTGGAAGTGGACAAGGACGATCTGATATTCTGTTTTCGAGGCGGTTGTGAGGAATCAACGGATGATCCGCACCCGATCCGAACGACGCATCCTGCTCCCGAATCACAGCAGGAAATCGACTTGTCCATCTCGTATGGCCTCGTCGGAAATCTCGGAGGCGCACTGACCGTCAGCGCTCATTCGTCCGGAGGATCGGAACTCAGAATCCGTGTTCCTCTCGGAAAGGGCGAATGACCGGGATTGATTCAGATCAGCCAAAACGGATACTGATCATCGATGATGAAGAGATGATCCGCGAATCACTGTCGATGATACTGGAACTGAACGGGTATCGGGTGGACTCGACCGGGGAGGGGCTTGCGGCGATCGAGATGATCCGGACCACTGCGTATTCGCTGCTGCTGCTGGACCTGAACATGCCAGGTTTTTCCGGCATCGAGGTGCTCCGGGAGTTGAACCGGATACGGTGTCGCGTGCCGATCGTCGTGTTTACGGGATTCGGAAGCCCGGCCAGTGAGCAGACCTGCACGAAACTCGGCGCATCGGCATTTCTCGGAAAGCCGGTCCCGATCCCCGAATTGCTGGAACGGGTGCGAAAGCTGACGAGTTCAGCTTGAAATCCGGATCAGGAACGTGTCTCAGGCGGTTCGGATCACATCTCCGATCACCTGAATCGCCTTGCGGATATTCTCGGCACTCGGCATGGTGAAATTGAGCCGCATGGTCGCGAGTCCTTCGCCGGGATACGTATAGAAGAACTTGCCCGGAACGAATGCCGCTTTTCGCTCGACCGCCTTTGGATAGAGCTTTTCCATATTCGCTCCGGTGGGGCCTTCCGCCCAGACAAACATACCACCTTCCGGCCGCGTCCATTTGACCGTGTCGGGGAAGAATTCGTCCATCGCATCAAGCATGGCCTGCAGTTTCGGCTTGTAGAGCGTGATGATTTTCGGAAGGTGGCGTTCGAGATGCCCGTTGGAGAGGTATTCCGCGGCGATCGCCTGATTGAAGGTGCTCGTGTGGAGATCGACGCCCTGCTTGACCAGCACCATCCATTTCCGGATCAGTTCAGGGGCGACATGGAAGCCGATCCGGAGACCGGGAGCGAGTACTTTGGAGAGCGTGCCGAGATAGACGACGTGATCGGGTGCGAGTGTCTTGATCGAGGGGATTTCCGAGCCTTTGTACCGCAGCGAACTGTAAGGGTCGTCTTCGATCAGGAGCGCGTTGTGCTGCTGAATCAGTTCGGCGATCCGTTTGCGCCGGTCGAGCGGGATCGTGCGGCCGGTCGGATTCTGGAAGGTGGGGACCAGATAGATAAATTTGATGTCGTGATGTTTGAGAATCTCTTCGAGGGATTCCGGGATCAGGCCATTGTCATCCATATCCATCCGGATATATTCCGGTTCATACGGATTGAAGGCCTGGATGGCGCCGAGATACGTCGGGGCTTCAACGGCGATCTTGTCGCCGCGTGTGATCAGGATCTTGCCGATGGCGTCGAGCACGCCCTGGGAGCCGCTCCCGATGAGAATCTCGGAGGGGGAAGCATGAATGCCCTTGGACGCGAGCAGTGGGACGAGGGCTTCGCGGAGGGGTATGAAGCCTTCCGTCAGATCATACTGGAATGCCTTGCTGGAGTATTTCGCAATGACGTCCCGGGTGATGTCGGAGATGATCTCCATGGGGAAACTTTCGGGAGCCGGGATGCCTCCGGCCAGAGAAATCATGCCGGGTAGTGAGACGACTTTGAGAATCTCCCGGATTGCGCTCGCACCCATGTTTTTGGTTCGTGTCGCCAGTAAATTCTCAAAAGCCATGATAACCTCCCGTAAAAAAATCCGTTTCGAGTCCTCGGGCGATGCCGACCGGCATCCACAGATAGTTCCACCTCGGACTCGCTTTCGATACTATATCCGAGATAGTCCGGTGATGCCAGACGAAATAGAGGGACACCTTACTGAATCCACCGATTACGCCGATTTACGCCGATTGGAGGAATTAAAGGGACACCTTACTTAACTCGATAGCAGATTTATCGGGGGGTTGGGAGGGGGAGGTGTGTGACGCATGGTGAGATGGAGGGCAAGGAGGAGGAGGAAGAGACTGGAAAAGAGGCGTGTCAGCGATGCCGGTTCGCCGAATATGCAGACCGACACGAGCACCGCCAGAGGGATTTTCAGATTGTTCATCACCGCCAGAGTCCCCGCATTGACCCGTTGCATGCCGACATTCCACAGAAAAAAACAGAATCCCGAGGCGATCACTCCGAGATATCCCAGGACGGACCATTGAACCGTCGTCAGTTCGGGGATCGACGGCGTCGGGCCGATCAACCAGGCCACCAGCGTCACCAGCACCGCCCCGCTGTACAACAAGGCAAACACATCCCGATCGCGGACCTCCCGCCGCCTCACCCGGAGAGATCCGTACCAGATCTGGCCGGCGGCGAACCCGAGATTCGACAGTTGGACCAGCGCGAATCCCGTCAGGTCGATCGAGCGCTCCGGACCGGATCGAACCACCAGCGCGGCGGCCAGGATCGCGCAGAGAGCCGCTCCGATATAGCGCCAGTGGAATGTCCGTTTGAGCGCGTCATGCATCAGCGCGATGTAGATCGGCGTGAAAATAGTGAACAGCGCGACCTGATAGGCGGCCAGATACTGGAAGGATGCGATATAGGCGACATACATCAGACCGAACTGAAGCGCTCCGATCGCTGACAGTTCCAGATAGGTGCGGATCGAAAGTGTCCGGATGCGGATGAGGGGTATGAAGACGATCCATGAAAGACTCATGCGGGCGAATGAGACGAACGAAGGGTCGATACCCGACAGATGGGATTTGATCAGACCAAACGAAAACGCCCAGACAGTTGAAACCAGAATGAGATAACCCATGGGGTGACTCCGGGGATGCATGCCGCGACGCCGAACGATGCCGGGAAGGGTGCCACGGACTGAGCAAAAAAGCAAATCCGGGGGGAGCAGAAGAATCGCACGGAATGTGGAGAATTCAGGGATAGGCTGATATAAGTAAAAGATCAGGCACAGGAGGAAGCGCATGTCGGACCTGCACGAGCGGATCGAAATGGCTGTCCGGTATATCGAATCGCATCTCACGGAAGACGTTTCGGTTTCGGACGCTGCCCGCCGATCCTGTCTGTCCCTGTGGTACTTCCACCGGATATTCTCGGCACTCACCGGCTACTCGGTGATGGACTACATTCGCAAACGGCGTCTCACGATCGCAGCCTGCACACTCCTCACCACGCGGAAAAGTGTGCTCGACATCGCGCTCGAAAGCGGCTACGACGCGCACTATTCCTTCACACGCGCATTCAAACGGATGTTCGGGGTGACTCCGGCGAAGTTCCGAAACGCACGCCCCGCATTCGACATCTTTCCCGCGATCCGGTTCGAGCCGCATCACGCGGGATTCATTCAGGGAGGACTACGCATGGAACCGAAAATCGTGAAGCGACCGGCATTCAAGGTCATCGGAACGAGCATCCGGACGAACGGCAAGAAGGGGCCGGGGGGCGAAATTCCCGCGTTCTGGTCCAAGGTCATGAGTCAGGGAACGATGGAACTGATTCCCAACCGGATCGGCAACGCCTGTTACGGCATGTGTTTCGACTGTAACGAAGACGGCGAATTCACTTACATGATCGCGCAGGAAGTGACGCCGGACACGGATGTGCCGGAGGGGTTGACGGGGCGCACGATTCCGGAGACTACGTATGCCGTATTCACAGCGAAAGGGGTGGTGCAGAAGAGCATCCCCGAGACGTTCAAGTTCATTTACGGCGTCTGGCTGCCTCAGTCGGGATACGAGTGCGCGGGGACGGAGGATTTCGAGTATTACGATGAGCGGTTCACCGACGACGAAAAAGCCGAAGTGGACATCTATGTGCCGATCGTCAAGAAGTGACGCGAAAAATCAAAGTTCTTTCCGCATGTAATAAACGATCTCGTCGGGAGTCCGGCCGGCTTCCGTCTTGAAAACTCGGTATCCGAGACTGTTGTAGAAGCGGATCGCGGGATCATTCCAGTTGTCAACGCCGAGCGTGAGTTGACGGAATCCGCGTTCCCGATAACGGGACTCGATGTCCGACATCAATTGACGGCCGATACCGTGACGCCGGTGCTGTTTTCGCACGCGCAGGTGATGAATGTGAGCCGTCGTTCGACCATCCGCCAGATCGGGATCATCATCGGCATGATTCAGAATCACCTGCACGACCGCCAGAGGCGCGCTTTCCTGAAAGAGAATGTAAATGTCCCGATTGGATCCGATTTCCAGAAATTCACGTGTGACCGTGTTGCGGGCATCGATCAGTTCATCGGCATCGAGATCCTCCGAGAGAATCTCAACGAAATACCCCAGATCGGATGCCGTCGCAATCCGGATGTCGCTGGAATCGGATGCCATCAGGCACCAGTGGCAAAATCGACCACCAGAAACGTGTGATCCGAAGTTTTGTGGAGTTTGCTCCTGCGCGGTTCCAGGTCGATCCGGGACGCAATCGCCCGGGCGGCCATCGGCGGTGTCCCCAGAATATGATCGATCCGCCACCCCATCTTCCGGCTGACCGCGCCGGGAATCCGGTAATCGAAAAACGTGTAATGTCCCGGCCCGTGGTTGAACCGTCTGAAGAGATCCTCGAAACCGAACGCGCACACCTCCTCACGAAAAACCCGCGTCAACTCCCGGTTGAAGCAGACATGCCCCTCCAGTTCCTCCGGCGCATAGACATCCTCGGGATCCGGCGCGACGTTCAGATCGCCCATCCAGAGCGCCGGTGTGTCACTGGTCAACTCCGCATCGAACATGCCCCGCAACCGGCGCAGCCACTCCAGTTTGCCCGCATAATGCTCGGAATCGATCTCGCGGCCCTGCGGCACATACGTGTTGATGACATGCACCCCCCGGTAAACGCCTCGAATCAATCGGGTGCTTTCGGATTCATCCGGACCGAACCCGTACCGGATGTCCGTCAGCGGTTCCAGACTCAGGATCGCCACCCCGTTATACGACTTCTGACCCCGGAAAGCGCACGCATATCCAATCGCTTCGAACTCAGCCTTCGGAAACTCATGGTCCTGAACTTTCGTTTCCTGGATTCCGAGCAGATCGGGACGATGCGTATCGAGCCATTCCAGCACCTGAGGTAATCGCATCCGGATCGAATTCGCGTTGAACGTCGCTGCTTTCATTCATCCTCCCGGATCGGAACGCCCAGCCGTTTCAGCGCGGAACAAACGCACATGCAGGCATTCCGGATATCGTTCGGGGTTGTCTGGAAACCTGTCGAGAAGCGAATCGAGCCCCGAGCGAGTGGCATGGGGACATTCATGGCTTTCAGCACATGCGACAGCGTGACGGTTCCCGAGTGGCATGCCGCTCCGGCTGACACGGCGATCGCGGAGGCCTCCCGGATGAAATCGTCCGCGTCGATTCCGGGGAACGCGATGTTCGAGGTGTTCGGCAGCCTCGGAGCACCGCCGCTGTTGACACGGGCTGAGGGGCAGACACCGAGAATCATCTGTTCGAGCTGATCCCGCATGGCGAGCAGATGGGCTGTGTTTTCGCCGAGATGCTCGCGGGCGAAACGACTCGCGGCCCCCAGACCGACGATTCCGACCAGGTTTTCCGTGCCGGGACGCCGGCCGTTCTCGTGCCCCGCCCCGTGCAGAATCCGGTTGAGCGGCAATCCTGAGCGCACCACGAGCGCTCCGATACCTTTCGGGGCTCCGAATTTATGCCCCGCGATCGTCAGCAGATCAACCCCGAGACACTCCATGTCGACCGGAATCTTGCCGACCGACTGTGCGGCATCCGTATGCATCGGAATCCCGTGTTCCCTTGCAATCCCGGCAATCTCGGCGATCGGCTGGATCACGCCCGTTTCGTTGTTCGCGTGCATGATCGTGATGAGACGTGTCGCGGGACGAATCGCCGCGCGGACATCATCCGGATCGACCACCCCTCTTTCGTCGACCCGGAGGATCGTCAGTTCCGCGCCGCTACGCTCGAGGTATCGGCAGACTTCCAGAACCGCGGGATGTTCGATCGCGGAAGTGATGATGTGCCGGCCGTGAGCCGTGCAATCCGGAATCAGACCTCGGATCGCGAGATTATTCGCTTCTGTTGCGCAGCCCGTGAAGATGATGTCGCGGGGAGATGTGCCGATCAACCGGCCCAGTTCAACGCGCGCCGCATCGATTTCCGCTCTGGCCCCGGCACCGAATTCATGCGAGCTGGAGGGGTTGCCGAAGACCGTCCGGATACACCGGATCATGGCATCGGCCGCCGAAGATTCGATCGGAGTGGTGGCGTTATAGTCGAGGTAGATGGGCGGCATCAGTCGAAGTAATTGATTTTCATGGCGTCTTTGGCGCGCCGGAGCACATCGTTGGAGACCTTGCGGCCCATCTGGGTGCCGTCGAGAAGGAGTTCGCGCAGTCGTTTCCGGTTTTCCTCGAAGGGGCGGGCGCGTTCGCGGAATGGTTGGAGATAGTCCGTGAGCATCGTGGCGAGTTTTCGTTTGTCCTGAACACAACCCATTTTGCCTGCGCGGCAGTCCGCCATGAGTTGTTCGTGGTTGTCCGGGTCGATCAATCCGAGATACTCGCAGACGACACAACCTTCGGGGTGGCCAGGATCGGATTTGGATGCTTTGAGGGGGTCGGTGTAGGCCGACATGATTTTGCGCTGGATTTCCTCGGGGGGATCGCGCAGGTAGACCGCGTTATTGAGGCTTTTACTCATCTTCGCATTGCCGTCGATTCCGCGGACGCGAGCGCCTTCCGAGACAAACGCTTCGGGCTCGACCAGCGCTTCGACATCATAGGTCTGGTTGAATTTCCGGACGATTTCGCGGGTCATTTCGATCATCGGGAGCTGATCTTCGCCGACCGGCACGAGATTGGCGTCGAAGGCGGTGATGTCGGCTGCCTGGCTGATCGGATAACCGAAGAATCCGTAGGTAACGCCTTTAGAGAATAGTTCTTTTTTGGCGGCGATTTCGGATTTGACCGTCGGGTTGCGCTGGAGGCGTGCGAGCGTGCAGAAGTTGCCGTAGAAGACAGTGAGTTCGGCGATGGCGGGGACCGCCGACTGGATCACATAGGTGACTTTTTCGGGGTCGATGCCGGCGGCGAAGTTGTCGATGGCGACTTCGTCGACGTTGGCAGCGACCTTGTCCGGATTTTTGAAGTTATCGGTCAGCGCCTGAACATCGGCGATCAGCAGGAAGGTATTGTAGCTGTCCTGGAGTTTGACGCGGTTTTTGATGGAGCCGAAGTAATGGCCGAGATGGAGTTGGCCGGTGGGACGATCGCCCGTGAGAATATTCTTTTTTGCTGGATCCATGAGAGCCTCCTGGGAACGAGTTCGGGGCGATTGTAGACGGGTTGGCGCGCGATGGCAAGATGGGGGTGGGGCGGGGAAGCGCTCTACGAGAAGCAGGAAACAGGGATCGAAGGAGGGGTTCAGACGCAAAACAGCAAGTCTTTACTGATGGTTATTGAAGGGGTTTTAAATGTTGGGATGTATCTGTTACGACTACGACGACGATTACGACAACGACAACGACAACGACAACGATTACGACAACGATTACGACAACGACAACGAGGATGGCAACTTAAACCGTTTTGATGGTGATTTACTGACAACGAGTTAGGCTTGAGCTTATTGATCGCATCTGCCGCCGAAGGACAAGGTTGGGGGGAGGCGATCGTTGGCGGGTTCTGCTTCCTCACCGTTGTCGTTGTCGTTGTCGTAATCGACAGAACAATACTGCTTCGAAACATCGCGTATCTCGTGATTCAGCTGACCCAGTCTCGTCAGCATCGAAACAACCCGGATGAGAATCGCCTTCCCGTCTTTGTTCTTCTCAGAGGGAAGCTGTTCGCACGCTTCCAGGCAGTCCTGAATGGCCGAACATTCCAATGCCGAACCGCGAGCGATTTCAAAGAAGCGTCGGCGATCGGCGCTCGTTCCCTTACCGTTTCCTTCCGCGATATTCAGGGGAATCGAGTGCGACGCACGCAACAGTTGATCTCGAATATGGCGATCCGCACCTTTCAGTCCGTTGGCCAGCTTGTAGGCCCAGGCGACATACTCGATCGCGAGCCGGTAGGCATCAAGCTGTTCGTGGCCGAATTTCATGTTTCCTCCCGATTGAGACGACGATTACGATTACGATTACGACAACGACAACGACAACGACAACGACAACGATTAGGACAACGATAACCGTTGTGCTGGCGCTTCACTGATAACGAGTTCTGTTTGAGTCATTGATACTCGGCAGTTTTCTGCTCTTTTCTGAATATTTAACTATATCTTCTGATGAATCACAATGCAGGAACTCCCCGACCGCCATTTCTGTTATAATGGCAGGAAGGAGGCGCTCATGAAACGCCCGATACCCGTTCTCATTCTTCTCTGGTTCGTCTCGATGATCCCCCTCACAACGAAAGGACAGACTATGCCCTATAATCCACTGACTCCGGAAGAGGAACGCGTGATCCTCCACAAAGGAACCGAACGACCGTTCTCCGGCGAATACGTCCACACCAAAGACGCCGGAACCTACGTCTGCCGCCAGTGCAATGCCCCACTCTACCGATCCACCGACAAATTCGATTCCCATTGCGGCTGGCCGAGTTTCGACGACGAAATTCCCGGTGCGGTCAAACGGATCCCGGATGCGGACGGTCGGCGCACCGAGATTCTCTGCGCAGCCTGCGGAGGGCATCTCGGGCACGTCTTTACCGGCGAACAGATGACGGACAAAAATGTCCGGCATTGCGTCAATTCCGTCTCAATCCGCTTCATCCCCGCTTCCGCGGAAAAGAAAACCGAAACTGCAATCTTCGCCGGAGGTTGTTTCTGGGGGGTCGAATACCATTTCAAGAAAACTCCGGGGGTCATCGATACGACCGTCGGTTACATCGGTGGGACAACGGATAACCCGACCTACAAGGAAGTCTGCGGCAAGAAGACCGGACACGCAGAAGCCATCCGGATTCAATTCGACCCGACGGTTGTGACGTTTGAAACACTGGCGAAGCTGTTTTTCGAGATCCACGATCCGACACAGGTGAACCGCCAGGGCCCGGATGTCGGCGAGCAGTACCGGTCGGAGGTGTTCTATCTCGACGATGCACAGAAGACGACGACCGAAAAGCTGATCGGAATTCTGACGGAAAAAGGCCTCAAGATTGCCACGAAAGTGACGCCGGCCGGGACGTTCTGGCCCGCCGAGGATTACCATCAGGATTACTACGAAAACAAAGGCGCCATGCCCTATTGCCATGCCTATGTGAAGCGGTTCTGATCCTGCGTGGCCCGTACGCGTCCCCGGCGGTGAGCTTTACAGCGAATCGGTTTCCGTGTTGAGGCGGTTCTCCAGAGAGGCGATAACGGACTGCAAAAGCGGATCATGTTTGGCAAGCGCCCGCGCGGTCAAGAGCGCCACCCGGGCCTGGACCATCCGGCCTTCCTGACTCTTTCCGCCGCGGTTTTCAATGTCCAGGCACATCTCGGCGAACCGGATCTGGCGACGCACGTCCAGCGGCCAGCGTCTCAGATATACCTCGAAACCCTCAATAATCGCTCCGGAATCGATCGCCCAATCCAGCTTTTCGAGTTGCTCGATCGCCTCCCGGGCGATGTCGCCGGACCCAAAACGGATTGCAATATCAAGTGATGAGATCGCTTTCTCCGGCTGCCCGGAAGCGATCTGCGCTTTGGCCGATACGAGCGCGCTGAGACCGGAAAAGGAACGATACTCCGGATCGATCAGACGGAAGGCCGTGAGCGAGTCGCCGATGGAATAGGATGCGATTCCGGCGAGATTCTGAATGTCCTGAAGGTGTCGCTTATCCTCGGGATCAACCGGTTCGACATTCAGCGATCTGATGTCGCGCGCGATGTCGATCAGGTCGGTATAGTGCTGCTGCTGAAACAAAAACACCATGAACTCGATGATCGACAACCAGTTGCAGAAGTGATCGCGTCGATACAATTCCTGAACACGTGCGATGTCCTGCTCGATCGAAACAGATTGAAACGACTCATCATACGAGGGGTTATCACGGGCCAATGCGCAATAAGCCGGGAAATACATCGGATCTGCCCGGAAGGCCGCTTTCCAGTAAGCACGGGTCGCCCAGTAATTGTCCGTCGAGACTGCAAGCGTCCCGTACCAGGCTGCTTTCGATGCAGGTGTTTCATACCGGCGGCACACCGCGACGATCTCAGGGGATGCATCGACCGGTGCAATGATCGCTCCGGTATAGTTGGTTCTGCTCCACTGCATCATAAAGTCGTCAGCCGGATGATCCTCCCAGATGTCCCACGAGGCCGTATCGTATACGACATACGTCCGGAGCCGCTCGTCAAACCCGAATATCGCCAGAACATGTCCCGGGATATAGGCTGTCACCGGAATTCCTGCGGCCAGGATCGTGCGGATATCCGAATCGTTCATGAAGGGAACCATGATATGACGGAATCCTTGTCGATTGCAATACTCGACGATATCCGTAATTTCAGACCCTCTGAGATATGTCGCGATTTCAGAGCCGATTTCGGTCGCTCGCTTTTCGATGTCCCAGTAATGGAAGATCAGCGAAAGCGTGTTCGGCGCGCAATACGATGGGCAGAATTCCGTCTGTGTTTCGACACCCGGAAGCACGACACGATCACCGGCAGCATGTTCAAGCAACCGGTTGAGGTGGTTTCCGGCGGCGACGACGAGATCCGGTGTGTCGTTGTTCATCGTCTGGATCATCCTGAAAGAAGCAATCGCCCGATCCACCTGGCCGGATTTGTAGCTGAGCAACCCGATGCGGTATTGCAGGTATGTGACGAGTTCCGGGTTGGAGCGCCTGATCAGACTGCGGCCGTACCATTTCAGGGCCCGGAAGGGTTCACCGGATCGTTCGATCGACTTTCCGGCGGCGCATTCCACCCATGAAATCACTCCAAGTGACATACAGCCGGACAGCGAGGCAAGCAGACAGATCGCCGTCACGAGAACGTGTTTGCGAAGCGTTCGCCCGGGGTTCCAAGCCAGATAGGCCGCGAGAAACGGAAGGGCAAGCGAAAAGGCGAAGATCAGAACGACCCGCATAAAATCCGAGAATGCGAGATCCGTTTGAATGCCAATCGCGAGCGAACCGAGTATTTTCAGGAGCCGGTCGGCGAGAACGCTCTTCAGGATGAGCACATACAGCCAGGCCGCCAGCGCTACACCCATCTCGGAATCGTTCCGCAGAAAACCCCTCCGCAGAGAGAGGCCGATGAAAAAGAGACACCAGAGGGCCGTCCAGACCGAATCGACCATCATCATTGCGACGTCGTCGGGCGAAGCCGCGAAGATCGGGAAACGCACAAAGAAACGATTCATCAGGGTGTTCGTTACGATCATGCAGAATATGCCGACGGCGAATGCCGGAAAGAGCACGAACGGAACAGCCGCGAGAGTCTGGATCGCCCAGCCCTTGTTCGGTTCGGCTTTATCTTCGTCCGGATTCCGCATGTACGCGGTCAATGCCAGGATGATCGATATGAAAAGCACGGTGCCGCTCCAGATCCAGGCGGCGTAACTCCACTTGATCGGGATGATGGTCAGCGTCAGAAACAAGGCGGCGCAAAGCAGGGAGATCCACGGGAACAGCCGGAATCTGTGCCCCGGATCAGCGATCCTGAGGCGTTCGCGGTCGATCATCCATGCGACCGCAACCGGAGTCGCGAACAGCCCCAGGAATATTAATCCGACCGGGTGAATCGAACGCTTCATAACGATTCCTCCGGAAGCAAAAACGTGTCGATTCGGAGATCGAGCGACGTCACATCCGCACCAGGAGTGCGTTCGAGCGTCACGGCCCGGAGTTCTTTCAGGAAAACTGCATTGTCCGGGTCCGCCTCGACCGCACGCGTCCACCACTTCAGACGCTGATCCGGAGAATCCGAAAGGCGGGCACGGGCGGCGGCATACTGCCCGAAATGACGTGTCATCCGGAATCCAGTGGAATCCGGATCGCCGATTATGAGAGGGAAATGATCGATCAAAGAGGACAGAAGGGATTTCAATTCGGGTGTGGAGCATGGCAGCCGGACGAGTTCTCCGAGTAGCTGGATCAGGCTTTCGCCATCGTGCAACGAGGTTTTCAGATAATGACGGGTGGCATAAACCGCTTCCGGTTCATCTCCCAACAACACGGCCGTCTCGATGTATTTCTGAAAATACGACGAGTATTTTGATTCGAGATCGGATAACCGTCTGAAAACGGTCAGTGCCGTCCGGCTATCGAGAGGAATGGTATCGGGAATCAGTGATGTCAGCATCAGCAAAGACCATGAATCCAGCGCTTCAATGAATTCCGGGCGCGCGCACTCCGCCAGCAGTCGATCCCGTTCCTCGGATGTAAATACAATGTCCGTGAACAGCGGCCGGGTGACATACGCCGACATGATCCGCAAGGCCTTCGACCAGGCTTGGTCCGGGTAACGATCCAGTACCCCGAGCATGTCTGTGAATTGCCGGTTCAGGCAGGCCGATCGCGCGCGGTCGATGTCGAAAAGTCGATCCTTCGCAATCGGGGTCAGTCCGTCAGGCATCGGATCCCCTGCGGGCAAAAGGATCAGTGCCCACCCGAAATCCCGATCGAGACGCGTTTCGAGCGACGGTAGATATTCGATACTGATCAATTTCCAGAATGCATCGCTCCTGTCCGAATCGATCTGATCCGAATCACCTGTAATCAGGGCCTCTACCCCCTCCTGCTTCAGTTCCGCACTGTCGACCAGACTGTAGAATTCTGTCGAGAAGAAGATGAGGGTATTCGTCGACGGTTCAGCGCCGATGATGATGTTCCAGAAAAGATTTCCATTCCGACTCGATTCACAGACCAGAACCGGAATCCCTCGCTCAATCGCTGCCGGTATGTCAGAAGGATGAATCAGAACGGGTTCGAGATCGTATGCGGTTGCGGCGATCCTGAGATCAGACAGATTACTCAACGGAGCGACCTGGATCTGGTCGGCGACCGGCGAAAGCTGTTTCAGTCGGTACTTCAACTGAGACTCACTCGGCATGCCGGTCATTTTCCGGGCGACACTCAGGAATGCGCACCAATTGCTGTCCAGATAGGGTTCAGGATTTACCGGATCGAGATCGATCAAGGTGCTTGAACGGATCGGGGCCGCACGGGCCGCCATCTCCCTGAGAGCATAATTGGCGCTGGATTCGATGTACATTTCCGGTATCCGGGTCGAAGAGTCAAGGATATGCGACCAGTCCGCCTGATTGTCTGACAACAGTGCCGCAACGGACCAGTTGATCAGAGTTCCCGGCATTCGAACATTTTTCGGGCTCCGTGTTTCAAGGAAACGGTAGATTCTGCATGCATCGCTCCAGTTTTTTTCACCGAGACTCCGATTGGCATGTTTTTCGCGGACCATGAACACGAGTTCATTGTCGAGAATCATCATTTGTGTGAACACACAGAACACCAGAAGCAGACAGAACACCGCGCGATTCAACAAGGATTTTAGTCCGAGACTCATCATGAGAATCACGATGCATGCGAGGGGTAACAGCACGAAAAGAATTCCAATCTCAACGCCAATCAGATATTTGTAATGGGCCATCTGAGACTGAAGTGCACCCCCGTCGTTGCCGATCGACTCCTCCATCATGATCATCAGGAATATCCCGGCTGAAAAGACCAGAATCATCAAGGATACCGCCGAACAGAACATGAACAACTGCTTCGAGTTCCTCTCCGATGACATCCGGATGGCGGTTGCGCTGAAGAAGACACCGAGCGGAATGCCGATGAGTAAGTTGATGGCCAGAGACCAGCGGAAATACCCCGGCTTGAACATCAACAGGAAACCGTTCGGATTTACCAGAAGGCTGATGAGCAGGGCGAACGGCGCCAGCAGAACGATGGTAAACAGCACCCAGGCAGGCCAAATCGTCAATGGAGGAGTGTTCGACCGGGAGGAAGTCGCATCGTTTTGCATCAGAAGCGAGGTGAGCGTTCCTTGACAGAGAGAAATCACCGCGAGCGTGATCCAGAGATGCGTCCAGTGGATCGGAATGAAAAAGGCAACGACGATCTCGAGGCCCAAAAAGAAAAGCCCCGGAAACAGGACCAGAAAAAATCTCCCGAGACGCCTCCGCTTCAATGCGTCAGAACACGCAAGCGCAGTCGGAACGAGCGGCGATGCCGCCATGGAAAGAAATGCATTTCGAATAATAGAATTGATCATCCGTCTTGCCACCTTGAACAAACATACAAGGTCCGGTCGATCGGCGCAAAGAGAATTCTCTATCTTTAAGCGAGCTTGACATCAGTCTGTACTCTGATTATACTTGACAATAATTGTCTGGAATAACTCCCGGACGCTGCACTGAAAGGAGTCTTCACCATGTGGAAACACAGTCTATACAGCGCATTGATTGCAATCCTGCTCATCACTTCCGCATCCGCGTCGACCTACACCGAAACCTTTTCGGATTACTCACACAATGACCCGGCACTCACCTCCGCTGACTGGAACGTGTTCAATCAGTCGCTTTCTTTGTACAGAACGGAATCCGCTCTGACCCCTAAACTCGTTCAGACCGTTCTATATCCTTCCGGAGGTTTCATCGCATTATATGAAGCGCTCAGCGGTGGAATCTACTCGCTCTATCTCCAGCGGTATGACGGGAACGCCCGGCCCGAATGGCCCGAGATGAAACGGGTGGCAACGTCGACCGATTACATCGCCGGGAGCGCGGTTGCGGTGTCCGGGATGGACATCGTTACGGCCTGGGCGGTCGGCAATCCGGGCAATCGGATCTATGCGCACCGGTTCGACTCGAGCGGGAGCGAACAGTGGGCGATGCCGGTTGTGGTCAATCAGGGGTCGAGTCTCGAGAACAAGGGTGCCTGCGATATCGGCGCTGGCCCGCTCGAATCCGTCGTCATCGTCTGGGAGGATTCTCGTCTCGGGGATCAGCGCATTTTCGCCCAGAAACTCGATGTGGATGGCAATCGGATCTGGTCGTCTGCCGATGTTCAGGTTCAGCCCGGCGGAGCGACGCAGGAGCGGACCCCGAAGGTCGCTGTCGATACCGCCGGTCGATCGTTTGTGGTCTGGGAGGAGAGCGCCGATATTCTGATGACCCGGATCGACAATTCCGGTTCGCCTTCCTGGATTAACGGTGTCGCGGTTCCGGTCGAGACTCTCAACGAGCAGCGGAGTCCTCTGATCGCGCTTCTGGAGGGTTTCGGTCTGTTCATTTCCTACAAGGAGAGTGTATATCCGCTCGAATCGGTCGAGATCATGTATCGTGATTTCAACGGAAATGCACTCTGGCTGTCGGATCGCGTCGTCTGGAGCATGGATGAGCGCATCGACAACAGCACGATCGCGATCACGCCATCGGGGGTTCTGGTCGGGATGGGATCGCCGTTCGAGGGGAACTGGGCACCGTACACCCGGCTGATCGACTTCATGGGGAACTTTCCGGCCCCTCAACCTGAACCCGTCGATGTTTCGAGTGTCGACTGGATGGCTCTTCGGGCGTTTCAACTCGTGTATTCGATCGACACCGGCGTGATGGCGGTGGCACAGCATGGGCAGGAACTCTTTCTGCTCAAGACCGTTGCCATGGCATTGACGGATGGCGGTGAGGCGGTCTGGGATCGGGCGAGGGAATTCGTCAATATGCCCGGCGACACTACGGCCGGAAATGCCTCGTTTGTCAAGGGAAGTGAAGATGCCGGCGGTTTTTCCGTGACTTGGATGGATACTCGCAACGGCTCGTTCGACACCTTCAGCCGATCGTTCAGCGATCCCGCAACACGAATCGGTGCGCATGACGAGTTTCTCACGGGAACACCCTACAGCCAGGCATCGGCTGCTCAAGCGCCGGATGGCAAGCGGATTGTGGTCTGGGTCGATTCGGATGGCTGGCCCACCGTTCCACCCATCATGAGAGGGCAATGGTTCAACCCGGACTGGACACCGATCGGAGATTCCTTCCGGATCAGTGATCTGACCGGCTATGCAACCGACAGGTTCGACATCGATATCGATTCGCTCGGAAGGGCTGCCGTGGCATGGGCCGACCTGCGCGATCCGACTCGAGGTATTTACTATCAGGTCGTGACCAGTCCCGGCGCCCGTGTTTTCCCCGCTGATATCAAGATCAGTGATACCTCCCTGACGACTTACGAGGACATCCGGCTCGAGGCATTTTCGGACGGCTCCACGGGTGTTCTGTGGATCGACGATCATTTCAGCGGATATCACGTTTACTACGCTCGCGTGCTGTCGGATGGTTCCGCCGCTTTCCCGAACGTGAGAGTCGATCCGGATGACGGCGTGAGCAAACGCAATCCGGATCTGATGGTCTACGGCTCACTGGCGTATGTCACCTATTCGACCTCCGTGGCCGGATCGAACAGCATCTATGCGCAATCGATCAATTATTCCCTTCCCTCATCTCCCGTACTGATGGGCGGGCCGGTGGACTCCTGCTATGGCACCCGTGTCGCGTTTCTGCCTCCGTTGAGTCTCGTGGCCGCCTGGTCGGGGCGGGTCGGAACCGAGTTCGGTATCTGGGCCCAGCGCATCACGGGAGGAGTGTTCGACTGGAGCGAGCCGCGAGTCAATGCGCTGACATCGAGCAATGCCGTGACGATCCGGGATCTGATCTGTCCGGCAGACGACTCCACGGTGGTTCTCTTCGATCATATTTCAGCGGACAATATCCCTGTTCCGTATTATCAGGCATTGGATGGAACCGGGTCGAGAGTGTTTGCGTCGGATGAACCTCTGATCGATCCGCGGCCGTATTACTCGGATTCCGGTTCCGGAGTCTCGGCGAAACTCAACGGTGCCGATCCGGTTCAATGGGCCGTGATCACGGACGTCGATGTGACGCTCAACGGCGGAGCCGTGTCCTGGGCATTGTCTCCGGATGGAGGCTTCAACTGGTACGGAGTGACCCCCGGCATGCCGCTTTCGTTCGCGTCGCCCGGATCCGACCTGCGCTGGCGGGCACGTCTGAACGCCGACCCGGCTCAGCAGAACACTCCGGTTATTCGTTCCGTAACAGTCGCATGGGGATCCGGAACGGCTTATCTGACGCCCGATCTGGATCTGAATGGAGTCATGTTCCATGCCGGGGACGTCTTCAACCTCGATCTGCGACTTATCAGCTCCGGAGGCATCAGCGCGGATGTCTTCATTTTACTCGATGTGTATGGCAGTTACTGGTTCTGGCCGTCCTGGACACAGACTCTGGATTACGGCATGAGAACGCCTCCCGCGGGGCTGACGGAAGAAAATGTGTTCAACTTCGTCTGGCCGACGGTGGATGGCAGCGCCTCCGGACTTCGGTTCTGGGTCGGGGCGCTGGCGTCCGGAACAACGACGCTTCTGGGCGACATCGACATGGTGGAATTCGGCTACGAATGATCGGATGATGCAGATCCGGTGCACCTGAAAATCGGGCTTGAACCTTGCTGAATCTCCCCTTTTCGGGTAGCCTCAGGGGAGGGGAGGATCAGAACATGAAACGTGTTATCACCGGGTTTCTCGTGCTCACTGTCTGCATCGTAAACGGACAAATCCAGGCTGCGTGGCCGACCGATCCTGCCGTCAACCTGATGATCGCGGACGGAAGTGGTGCTCAGACCGTTCCACATCTCGTGCCATCGACCGATGGAGGCTGCTTCGTCAGTTGGTATGATGCGGGTTCCGGATATGACGTCCGCCTTCAACGTCTAGACTTCGAGGGCAACGAAATCTGGGCGCACAACGGGATTCTAGTCGGCAACCTCAACTATTCATCCGTCATGGACTACGCGCTGGCCCGGAACGCCGACAACTATGTTCTCCTTGCCTATGCATCCGATGCGACCGGCTCCGATCAGATTGTTGCCAATCTGGTCATGCCGGATGGTTCGTTGCCATGGGGTACCGGGGTTCAACTGACCACCGGAACGAATTTCTTCGGTAAACCGGAAGCGGCCGCCCTGCCGGACGGCAGCTTCGTGGTCGGCTGGATCGACGAGGACACCTCAGTGTTCCAGCGCCTGGACATCAGCGGCGCTCCGCAGTGGACGACTCCACTGATCATGGTCGACCCGAACGGCGGCACACTGATGGTCTCGGATATGGGTGAAAGCGAGGACGGCACAGTGATAGCCTCATTCGTTCAATACCTGACGTTTACCGGGAGCAAGCATCTCTATGCCCAGAAAATCAACGCGGACGGCGACCCGGTATGGGGGTCGAATCCGGTGGTCGTTTTCGACACCGGATCGCTTCAATTCGGGAATTTCCCGGACTTCGCGACGGACGGTGCGGGCGGTGCACTGTTCGCGTGGTACGATACCTCGCAATCTCTCCTGCAATGCTATGTGCAGCGTCTGACGAGTGTCGGTGCAGAAGCATTCGGGCACAACGGCGTCGCCGTGTCGACGAACGATCCGTATCAGCGGGTCAATCCCGTGGCGCTTTTTCTGCCCGAAACTCAGGATGTGCTGGCGTTCTGGGTTGAGGAGAATTTCAATCAGAGCGCGTGGGGGATTTACGGGCAGAAGATCTCGTCGACCGGTCAGCGGATGTGGACCGATGCGGGCAAGAGCGTGACGCCGGTCGATACGCACAATGAACAGCAGTTGACCGTTCTGCCGATGGAGGGAGATGCGCTGGTCAGTTACATGTCAGAGGTGTCGGCTGGTGTGTTCCACCTGTTTGCGACACGAATCGACGCTGAGGGCAGTTTCGTGTGGACTCCTCAGATTATCGCCGCATCCACGGTGAACTCCGATAAACTGTTCCACGAATCCGCACTGTCGGTCTGGGGCCCGGCCCTGTTCATCTGGGACGATCATCGCTCGGATGACGGCGATGTCTACGGACAGAACATCAATCCTGACGGATCGTTCGGCAACGTGTTCGATACGCCGACCCCTTCGCCGTCTCCGACCATCGAGCCGACGGCGACGGTTCCTCCCATCCCGACCTTTACCCCGAGCATGACTCCGACGCAGGTTCCGACATCGACCCCCACCGAACCGCCTCTCGTTCCGGGCGTTCGGCTGGATCTGCCCGCGATGGCGCATCCCGGTGCGTCATTCTACGTGACGGCATATCTGGACAATCCGGATGAGGGGCTCACCGATGTGCCGACGTTCGTTTTCCTGGATATCCAGGGAAGCTACTGGTTCTGGCCGGGATGGCAGCTGTTCGATCCGTCCGACCCGGCGACCGTTGATTTTTCCTATGAGGCGGTCCCGACCGGCAGCACGGAACTCACGATTCTGCCTCCGTTCGACTGGCCGGATACCGGATCGGAAACTGTGACCGGATTACGGTTCTGGGGAGCGATGCTGAACGATGATATGACGGCGATTCGCGGTGAGTATGCGACGGAGGAATGGGGGTATGGACCTTGATGTCCGTTCAAGCGATCGGGTTCTATGCATGCGATAGCCTTGAGATGCTCGCGTTCACAGCGAAGCGGTGTGCGGGTGCGTGAACGAGAACGGGACGATGGGAAATCGGGCCAACCGGAGGCGGCAAGCGACTCACAGCAGCTCGCGCTGCTGATGGCTCACGTTCGGCAAGCAGATAAAACCCTTGAAAACCATCGTCGCCGCCAGCTCGTTGATCCTTGTAGCTGGTTGTGCCTCCCTCTCACAGAAAGATCATATGAAAAATCCTGTATTCTATTTTGAAATTCCGGTCCGAGATATGGATCGAGCAGTAGCTTTTTACTCCCGAACATTTGGCGTCACCTTTGAAAGGCAGAACATCGACGGCAATGATATGGCGCTTTTTCCATATCAGATTGGGGGCGAGGGTGCCACCGGAGCCCTCGCAAAAGGCGAGAGCTATCAACCGTCACTGAAGGGAACCCGGGTTTACTTTTCAACGACAGACATTGATTCCACGCTTAAAAACGCGATTGGTGCGGGAGGCAAGTTGATTTACCCAAAAACGGACACTGGAGACTACGGTTTTGTAGCGGAGTTTGAAGACACGGAGGGCAATTGTATCGCTCTGCACATGAATAAGGAATGACGTGCGTGTCATGGCTGACGTTCGCCGATAAATGATGAACATGAACCCACCGTCCTTCCCGGGGAGGCAACGAGTATGATGACGGTGTGCTGATTAACGATAATCTGTATCTTGAAGCATCCGTTCACTCCCGTTCACCGTTGCAAGTGTCGATTCGTGTCCCTGATTCGATCGCGTCGGGTTCGGTGAGTCAGTGGCGCCGCGAACGAAACAGCACCACAGAGAGAACGATCAGAATCGATGCTATGCCAACGGGATCGAGCGCGGGCAGAGCAAGATGCTCGATCGCAATGTTGCGACCGGTCGTATGCCAGATCCGGCAGACTCCGGAACCTTTGCTCGATTCCCAGGTCCAGCCCGGTTCGGTCAGATCCGTCCGTTCCGCGAGCGGGACGCCGTCGACGGTGACCGAGAATGGTTTGTCGACGATTCTGAGCACTTCCTTCGAGTCGGCGTCAAACGTCCGATAGGTGATCGAATCCGGTTCGTACGTGATGGTCTGCACGATCGACGTCGAGCGGAGCAAATGACTTTCGTTATCCGGCGCCCAGTCCGGCACGGATGCCAGACCGGCGAAGATGTGCTGGAGGAAATCGCCGTGGCAGTCCGTATACCAGCCGGCTGTCGTGGGAGGAACCGTGATCGTTTCGACCAGAACGCGGGCCTTTTCCGGGCAACTCCCGTAGGTGCTCCAGTTGTAGCCGCGATACGCTTTTTCACGATACACGGCATCGCCGGTCATTTCGTAATACAATGCGCAGATCGATGCGTATCGAGCGGTATGACTGATCATCGGATAATACCAGTCGATCTGCTCGTTCATCACCATCGCGCCATACTGGATTTCCCCGTAGATTGATTCCTGTTGCGCGATCAGCGTCTGTGCGTGGGATTGCCAGTCGGGATCCTTGTCGGGGTTTTCGAGACAGTAACGCGCCGTTTCGCCTGTGTTGATCTGACAGTGATTGGCGAATCGATAATTGGCATCCTCGAAGAAGTTGCCCCAGTTTCCCGTCACGACCGGGCCATCGGACGAAAACAGCCAGGTCCAGACGGTCTGTCGCACCGATGTATACATCCCACCGGGATCGTGTCCCAGATCGAGCAGTTCATCGAAGAGTTCGATCGGGTCGATCACATCCGCGCAATACTCGCAGTTCTGATATACAAGGTTCGTCTCGGGCATGACGCGGTACGGCCAGGGCGATTGAAGTTGGGTGCCGGCTCGAACGTTGGCTGCCAGGGCGTCCGCGCAACGGATCGCAGCCGTCAGGAAGCGGGTATCTTCGGTAAAGCGATACAACCAGGTGTAATAGCGCCCGAGTTTCCCCGTCAGGTGCGGCGCGATCATTCCCTCCCGATCCGACGATCGGGGTGGCAGCACACCTCCGAAATCCTGTGGATACGGGCAGCCCTGCCAGGCCCACCCCGTGCCGATCGGCGTGCTCCCCTGTTCGATCATGTAGTCCGCGAACAGGATGACGTCATCATTGAGCGAAGCGTCTCCTGAAAAGGCATAGTAATCATCGATGTAACTGTGAATGAATCCGGAAAGAACATCGGACGGATTCGAGAACCAGTCGGTGCCCTCATGCGGTTCGGCGCGCTGATAGGAGGGTCTGCAGAAATAGTTCGGGTAGCCGTGTTCGGATTGGACATCCGTCCGGATGAATTCCAGCGCGAGATCGATGATGCCGATGTAGGCGATGGAGGGATTCGGGTTGATCCATGACAGGAGTTTTCCTTCACCATCGAGCACGACGTCGCGTCCGTTGATCTGCTGAGCCAAGCAGGGTGCGCTCATGCCGAGTATCACGCAAGCGAGAACCATTCCGAAGGAAGGGCGGTTGTTATGGACGGGGATCGATTCCATGCGGTCCTCCGAATGGTCAAGAATCTCCCGGGATCGGTTCCTGTTCTAGCGACGGGAATATCTCGCGGGCGATCGATTCCGCATCAGCCGATTCGACGTCATAGACGAGGGGTTCGGCTTTCAGCCATTTTACGGCGGCCTGTTTCACGAAATTTCTGCGTACGACCCAGATCATCGGGCCGTCAAATTCGCGGACCAGGCGATCGAGTGATTCGGCCCAGAGTTTGCCTTCCAGTTCGAGAAACCCGACTTCGTCGACGATCACGACATCGGCGTCCCGCACCGAATCGATTTCGAGCGCTTTTCGGCCGGTCTGTATCCCCTCATCCAGAAAGATGTATGGCAGGGCGAGGGGGTCCGAGACGGCAGGATCGCGGCGGCAGAGCGGAGTGCGTTCAGTGGTGGTCAGGTCGATGATGTCGAAGCCTTCGCGGACGCCGTCGCGCCAGATTCCGGGCGCGGTGATTCCGGCCACACGGGCACCGCGTTCCCGGAGACGCTCGACAATCCGTTGCGTCATGATGCTTTTCCCCTGACTCGTCCGTCCGGTCACGAACACAACCCGGTTCCGATGGGATTGCCGCGCCTGAACCCATGTGTCCGCATGTCGGAGCATGACGGGCAGAACGCGAAGCGGACTCCGGACGAACTGATCCGCGGAAGGGGCAACGGATGCGAGTGCCGGGAGCGCGTCGAACGCGACGCTGAGGGCTTCCGGAAACGCCCGGAGTCGCCGTCGGGCGAACCAGGTCACGAGAATCGGGTTGCGCAGCTCGACACTCAGGGCGGAAAAACCGATCACGATCAGAATTGCTCGGACGGTCATCCGAAAACCCGCTTCCCAACCGGAATGGTCATCGAGACGGGCGGTGCCGAGCAGAAAGCCGGAGGTGATCAGGACGACCGCGAGGCTGATCCAGAAGCCGGGACGGGACAGGCGGCGGAAGGCGTTACGATAGCGTCCGGCATTGAAGAGTGCGTAGAGACACAGAAAAGAGAGGCCGGCGAACAGCGGTTGCCCATCGAGAAGCCACAAGCCGGCGGCGATGATGACGATGTTGGCGCCCAGCAGAGTCAGCGAAAACGACTGGGAGGAATCGTCGATCCGGAGCGTGTTGCGGTGATCCGGATTCAGACCGGTCAGCTTTGAGACTGCCGGGGTGGTATCGATGAAACGGACGGCCCGGCGTCCGATCGCAAGTGCAGATACGGCGGCCAGGATCCCGAGCGAAACATGCAGGATCAGGAGCATGATGATCAGATCCATCGGATCGACCCGCGGGATATTCAGGCCACGAGCCAGCATCCGGTAGAGCCCCGAATACAGATCGACGATCTCGAAACCGAACGTCAGAATATAGGTGGAGATCTGCTGAAAGAGACTCCAGGAGACCGCTAGTGCGCCTCCGAGAATAAAGCTGGTGTGCCGCGCGCCGAACAGGCGGATCGCCCCTTCCAGAAGAAGACTCTCGGCGATGATTCCGACCATGGGGCCGAGAATCACGGCGGAAGGTGAGATCGATTTCATGGCTGCGCAGATCAGGCCCGCGCGCCAGAACAGACCGCGAACCGGCCACAGATGCCGGCCTCCGATCAGAATGGCGACGCCGACTGCGGCGAGAAACGCACCTGAGAATGGGATTCTGAGGTTATGCAGGAAGCTGCCGAGCAGGATTTCGTTGGATGCCCACAAGCTGCCCAGAACCGATGCTTTGAGCCAGATATCGGGAATATGGGGGATCGATCTGCCTGTCATGTGTGCTCTGCGACTTTCCAGTATTCTGCCATGATCACCGTTAGAAGTATATCCGAAACCAGGTTCAAAACAAACCGTGAATCTCCGGAAATCCCGCATGAGTATCTCCGTGATTCGATAAACATGTTCTATTGACCGAGAATCCCGGCTTGTTTACACTGCAGGGGAGTGGGGAACACACCAATCACAGATTGAACCTGTCGGATCTAGTACCTGGGCGGTATGGTATCAGGAGGAGGTTTTATGAGAGGGATGCTGAGCAACATCATATTGGTGCTGTGTGTCCTAGGTGGAATTGTGTCCGGAGTCCTTCAACCCGCACTGGCGGATACTCCGGTTGGAGGAAACATAACAGCCGACACGACCTGGACTCTATCGGGAAGTCCCTATGTCACGACCACGACAGTGACAGTCAATGCCGGTGTCACTTTGACCATCGATCCCGGTGTTCATGTCAGGCTCAGCGCTTTTCATCAACTCGTCATCAACGGAACGCTATCGGCGGCGGGAACGGAATCCCTTCCGATCACCTTCACGTCGAATCAGGGCAGTCCATCTGCCGGGGACTGGGTCAATATTCAGTTGAACGGCGCGTCGACGGGCTCGGTGTTCGATCACTGCATCATCGAGTATGCCGGCCAGGGGAACGAAGCCGCGCTGCGAACATTGAGTGTGCCGGTCACCATCACAAACAGCTCGTTCAACCATATCCTGCACCGTGCTGTTCTCGTCACCGGTGAAATCGCCCCTTCAACGATCGATCACAATTCATTTTCGAATACCGGATACGATGCCGTTTATTTCCAGCACTATGTCCCCGGAACATCCATCTCGGGCAATGACTTTCAGAATTGCAACGGATACCCGATCGTCGGATTCGGCAATGTCATGAACAACACTGGCTCCAACAATGCGGTGGAGGGCATCGTGTTGCCTCAGAGGGCGATCGAGGGCGTCATGTCCGCGTCGAATGATTTCGTTTTTCTTAATGTGGGAAGCGGGTTCAGCGTCGCTTCCGGAGATACGCTCGCGATCGAGCCCGGAGTCGTCCTTAAGAGCACAGCGGGAATCGTCGTGTCGGGAACAATGACCATGCAGGGCGATACGGCGCACCCCATTGTGTTCACCTCGATCCACGATGATACCTACGGGGGCGATACCTGGCACAATGGCTCGGGGACCCAGCCGTGGCCGGGTGACTGGGTGGGGATCACGCTTGCATCGACTTCGGTCGATTCGGGTCTGAATCATTGTATCGTACGATATGCCGGTGCGTATGGAATGAATATAGCCGTGCAGTTTGACGCGATTCCAGCCGTCGTGACGAATTCGACCATCGAACACTGCGGGTCGTACGGTGTTTACTCAAGCGGCACGCTGGCATCGGTGATCCGCAATACTATCATATCGAACATGGGCAACTCGGGAATCACGCTGACGACTTTTCATCCCGATACCGTCATCGAAGATTGCCAGATATCGAACTGTGCGAGTTATCCGATCCGTGGATTCGGCGAAATCGTGAACAATACGGGCAGCGGCAATGCGATCGATGGGATCCTAATCCCGAATACGAATGTGAGCGGGACGATCGACCCATCGAACTCTTTCGTTTTTGTGACGCAGGGGTTCAGCGTAGCGGCAGATGACACATTGGAGTTCCTCCCGGACGCGGTGATCAAAATGGAAAACGGCGCGAGTATCTCGGTCAGCGGCTCATTGACGACATCCGGAACGACCGGTCATCCCGTCGTGTTTACGTCATGGAAGGATGACACGGTGGGAGGTGATACGTACCACGACGGATCGTCGACATCGCCGTCCGCAGGAGACTGGTCGTATCTCAGTTTCGGAGGCAGCCAGCCGAATACTCTGAACGGTTGTGCAATCCGATATGCCGGCGCGTACGGAAACACTGCCGTTGTGTTGGCCTGTCCACAGGCCGATTTATTGAACTGTGTCATCGAGTATTGCGCCAACAACGCCGTTCAACTCACCATTTCGAATCCCGGAAACATCAGCAACAACACGATCGCACACATCGGTGCCAGCGGTCTGTTCATATCCGGTTATCTGGCGGATACACTCATACAGAACAACGACATTCATCATTGCGGCAGTTATCCGATCCGTGGATTCGGCAATCTGTCCGGAAACGACCTGCATGACAATTCGATCGACGCAATCCTGCTCCCGAACACAGACATAGAAGGCACTCTGCGCGCTGATCATGTCTATGCCGCTCAAGGATTCCACATCAATATCGGGGATACGATGATCATTGAACCGGGGGTCGTCGTCAAGATGGAATCCGGCAGTATTCAGGTCGATGGAACCATGTCGATTGCAGGCACTTCATCCGATCCAATCGTGTTTACCTCATGGAAGGATGATGCTTACGCGGGTGATACCTATCACGACGGAAACGTGACAATACCTGCTGCGGGAGATTGGAACACGCTGACCTACGGATCGGGAGGGGTCGGGAGCATCGATTACGGGATTTTCCGGTACAATGGTGCATTCGGAAACCCATCCGTGCTTTTGGGGAATGTAGCGCCATCCTTCCAACATTCGATCATCGAGTATTCCAACGGACCGGGGTTGCTCGTTTCGACGTTCTCACCCTGCACAGTCTCGAACAACCAGATCGCATATACAATCGGTGCAGGGATCGACGTGACGGTGTTTTATCCCCTCAACATCATTTCCGGGAACCAGCTCGATCAATGTGGAAGCTATCCAATTCGAGGGTTTGGCACGGTCGAAAACAATTCAGGAGCCGGTAACGCGATCGATGCCATATTGCTGCCTCAGACCAGTATTTCAGGGAATCTGAGCGCGACCAACGACTTTGCATTTGCATCCACCGGGTTTGCCATCGACTTCGGCAGTTCCCTTACCATCGATCCGGGAATTGTCCTGAAGATGCAAAGCGGTGCAATCACCAATCACGGCAGTCTGACGGCGATCGGCAATCCGTCCGCGCCGATTTCGATAACCTCGTGGAAGGACGATTCAATCGGCGGAGATACCTGGAATGACGGCAATGCCACGACACCGGCTCCGGGCGATTGGGCCTATGTGCTGAGTGATTCGTCGAGCGAGGAGTCTGAATTTCGCTCAGTCCGGATCCGATACGGTGGCGCATCGGGAAATCCGATGGTGATGAATTACGGGCATTCAATGCCGATGTCGGATTGCGTGTTCGACCATTCGGCGGCAAAGGGACTGGATCAGATCCTATCCGAGGAGATTCGAATCGAGAACACGCTGGTTGCGAATTGCAGCGGAGCCGGCATCGCGCTGAATACTACCGCGGATGTCTGGATGCAGAATGTCGCTTCGGTCAATAACGGAGGAAACGGAATCGAATCGACCATCGCGACCCTGGTCAATATCACTGTTGCCAATAACGGAGGTTACGCACTCAATCTGACCGGTTCACCGATCATCTTGAACGCGATTCTCTGGGGGAACGTGCTCGGCGTATCATCCGGGACCGGCTCGATCACGGTCGCATACAGCGATGTCCAGGGAGGATGGTCCGGAGCCGGCTACAGCAACATCG
>CAYYMM010000051.1:0-30657 GCA_964472395.1 uncultured bacterium
ATCCCGAAGCAGGATCAACGGGATCTGGAATCGGCCGGTGTGGATCAGATTTTCGGGCCGGGCACGTCCACACGCAGTATCGTGGATTTCATTCGGGATACAGTTCAATCACGACGACAGTCTGTGTAGAAGATTCCAGCGAGATCCAAACGGAAGCGATTCCGGACCAGGCAGGCTCGATGCCCGTGTGCGAGAAAAAAACTCAACCCGGATCGTTTTCAACGAGGTGCTTCAATCCAACCTTGGATCGGTGGGAATTTATACCTATAAAAGCAGTAATTCGTGAACTCGGACTGATCACCATTGGGTAAATCTGCGGCGACCGTCCAGATATATACACCGGAAGGCAGTTGATCCCATAGCGCTTGTGTAAAACGGAACGAGAGCAATTCAGATTCGATGTTCCGGACGAAGTAATCGCCAAGCACCTCTCCGTCCTGACCCATCACGGCCAGACAAAGCGTATACTGGATCGCATTATCAAATGGATCCCAACGGAAGATCGGGGATCCCTGGGTGTCGAAAATTTTTTGGCGGTCAAATGGAGCGCGCAGAACCACAGTATCCGGATTTGCAAGAACGAAGGACCGTTTTTCGGAATCCGGGCACACCGGAATACCTCCCGGTTGATCCAGCATTTGGATGAACCAGCGGACTTTTCCGAGTGATGCGAGGTGTTTCCATGTGTCGTGATCGATCGCAAAAGCTTTGGTTGCCACAGCACCGCCGATCACTTCGTAGTCGCCGGGTTCGAGATCGATATCATGGAAGCCTGACGTTCCTGCGACACTCAGGAAGAGCCTGTAGTTCGGAAATGCGTTTTCGAACGTCCACTGCAGCTTCATCACACCATCTTCGATCTGGTAGTTGAGCATCGCATCGTTTTCGGGTGAAACCAGTTCAGGGGGCTGCATGGGTTCGGACATGATTTCAAATCGCCATTCGTAGGATTTGAAATTGCCCGCATAATCCGTTGCCGTAATCTCGACGATGACGATCGAATCATACTCAAAGGGCATAACAGGTTCATACGAAACGAAGAAGCCGAAAGTGACCGGTTTGATGACCAGATCGACACGATTACCGTTCACCGTCATGGTCAGCAGGTCAGGATCGATTCCGCTCTCGTAGTCAAAGATTTTACTGCTGATCACGATTCTGGGGGGTACATCGCTGGCATAGGGAGGCGGTGAGAGTGAGGAAATATTGGGAGGAGTGGTATCGGGCAGATGGGTGGTGACGAAATACCAGACGTAATTCGGCATCCGGTTACCGGCACAGTCACGGGCGGATAACTCGCACTTCATGGTATGGTAAGGCGGCATGGGTGACGGGCAGTTGCTGTGGACAAAAACCCTGTTTCCACCCAGATTGTCGGCGTAAAACGGAATGTCCGTTCCATTGAGTGACAGCCGGATCGTCTGAAGATCCACACCTGAGCCGGGAATCCCGGGGAAAACATCCTCGTCGTAAAGATGCGCTTCGATCGTCTGTGTCGGAAGAACTCCGGTTTCATCCGGAACGG
The DNA here is from genome assembly GCA_964472395.1 of uncultured bacterium. Taxonomy (GTDB): domain Bacteria; phylum CSSED10-310; class CSSED10-310; order CSSED10-310; family CALFER01; genus CALFER01. Next base: position 1,526 of record CAYYMM010000051.1, read on the forward strand.
GATTGACATCGAGCACGATGGGGGCGAGATGGTCCAGTACTGCGGCCGAAACATTCGATGCAACCGAGATGGCTATCAAACAGCCAATCCATACGATCGTGTGGTTGCATCGGATTACTATCATTCAGTATTCGACTCCAGTTTGGTAAAACGGTTCAACATGTATTCAGAGAATCGACCGTCTGGGAAAGTCGCAACGACCGACCAGGTCCAGTTCCCCGGGCTGTAAGTTTCCCATGTGCTTGGGGAGATCGCGAGTTCAGTGATCAGGGGTGGGATGAAACTCGAGATGACATCATTGGTAAAACGACCCTGTTCATCGAGGCGCGCACAGATGAAATAATAACCATCGGCATCGCTGATCGCTTTCCAGGACACATAAGGGGGATATCCGGGACGGATGATTGCATTATGTGACGGAGTGAGAAGCAGGGGGATATTCTGTGTGCAGTATCGGAGCGACTGAACGGGAGTGTATCCCCCCATTACCGCGCCCCCGATTCTTTCGATCGGCGCCACCTGCCACTGGATCGATCCGAGCGATTTCAGAACCATCCAGTCTTCCGCGGCACTGATCGGAAAATCAACGATGATCATGCCGAAGGGATTGCCGTCTGAGTTTTGTTCGATATCGATCGTTCCGGAAGGCAATGAATCCGGAGTCAGTTTGAGGCGATAGCAGCCGGGAACGTAGCCTTCGGTCCACGAAAAGCGAACGTGATGCTGTTCGAGATCATAATCGAGCCATGCATTATCGAGCGGGTAGAGCGCGACGACGCGTTCGTCGAAGATCATCTGAGCGATCTGAAAGCGCCAGAATTCATGCATCACATTCTGATTGTAGTCCTCGGCGGTAATTGTGATCGTGATTGTTTCGCCACCCGCAAATCCTTCGAGTTGGGTGTAGATGTTGTAGCCGCGACCGGAAGTGAGTGGTTCGATGATGGGTTCAACGATGGGCGGAGCGCCGTTGATCTGCATCTCGATCGTCGACTGTTCGACACCGGACAGATCGTCAACGACAGCGACTTTGACGGTGCAGTTCTGGGCATTTCCGGATGAGTTTGGATTGGGGATTGGATCGACGAGATATGGAGGGGTTTGATCGTCAGCGGCCTGGATCGGAGCGAGTGAACAACAGAAAATTGCGAAAAGAAGCCCCAGGAGGGCGATACAACGACTCAATGATGGCTGGTTCATGGACAAAACCTCCCGAATCGGGAAACTGCAAAAAACATGCCTGAAAGCCACCTTCACTCAATGCGACTCTTGCAGGGACGAGCGATTCGTTTACTCGTCGAGAAGAATCCGAAGCCCTGCGATCGGGCTGCCTGGTTGTATACATGATATACGCGTCAAAAATCAAGAGGACGGGGCGGTATTCGTCGTGCCGCGCAGGGTCTTGAGTGTTTCGAGATGAACGGCATATTCATCCCGGCATCCCAGCTCCTCAAGCAACGCTTCACTCTCACGCAACGACGCCTCAGCCATCTGGTCATCGCCTTTGTCATGCGCCACGTCTCCGATCGCTGCCAGTGAAACCGCCACACCACGCAGGTCTCCCATCTCCCGCCGGGTCTCAAGGGCAATCCGCATCGTGTCGATCGCATCATCATATCGCTTGAGCATGCGAAAGGCTGTGCCAAGGTTATACGCTGTGAATGCGACTCCCGGGCGGTCATCAAGCGATCGAAGCGTCTCGAGACTCAGTTCGAATTCATGCCGCGCCGCTTCGTAATCCTCTTTCAGAAACAGGATGTTGCCGATGTTGTTGCGAAGATACGATGTCCCTCGCTGGTCCTTCAACTCCTCGCATACTGCCAGCGATTCCTTGAAACAACGGATCGCGTCGTCCAGCCGGTTCAGTTTCTGATACGCGGCTCCCAACGCATTCATCGAATCCGCGATCGCCTGGCGATCCTGAGCGGTTTCGCGCATCGCGAGCGACTGCTCGAAATACTTCGCCGCCTCATCGTACTTCATCTGATAGAACAGAACCTGCCCGATCGAACGCAATGCCACCGATTCATACTCAGCTGACCGGATATCCCGTGATCGAGCCAGCATCCGCTGAAACTCCTCAAATGCCTGTCCATATTCGGAAATCCGTGTCAGCACGAGCCCACGATCACGCATGGCTCGAACGAACTTCATGTCAAATTCGATCGCCATTGTCCGTTGTACCGCCTGATGCATTGCCTCGACAGATGAGGCCGATAATCGGTCGATTGAGAGCACCATGCCGGATGGGAACGGAAGCGCGAGTGGTTTGATGTCTCGCAACTTCTGGACGATGCGTTTGAGATCATCGAGGAGCCGGAGGGCCCTGAGATTGTCAAAGCAACGCATTGCGGCATCGGCGGATCGCTCCAGAAACGGAAGCGCGAGTTCCGGCGCGTCCGAGTGAAGATAATGCTCTGAAATCCGATGGATCAGGTTTACATTCGAATCTAGTTTCCGGGAGAGGTGATCCGCCAACCGGCGGTGTATGTAGCTGAGATGAAAAGGCGTCATCGATTCGACCAGATACGAGGCATGATGCTTGTGACGTATCTGATACACGACCTCCTCATCCTTGACCAGTTCAACGATCCAATCTGACCGGATTAATCGATCGATCACTTCCAGTAGCAATTCTTCGCGCGCCGCGAAAATGCTGCTAAGAATCGAATAAGGGCAGGGCACTTCATACGCTGCGATCGTTCGCAGGACTTCGCGGTCCAGCCGATCGATCTCCGGAAGCATCGGTGTCGGGAGCGGGGACTTGAGTGTCGACCGGGTCGTATCGATTTCGGAAACCCGAGCGGGTTCGGGAGTCGCCGGATGCTGAAACCACCAATCGTTCCGCTGATAGATCAGAGAGCCTTCATGACGGTATGCCCAGAGCAGGTCAGTCAGCACGCCGGGCAACCCCTGCGACACGTCGTGCAGGCGATCGATCAGGGTCCGTGAGATCCGGTCCGTTCCGAGCATCGCCCCGACAATCGTTTCGGTCTGCACGATTGTCGCCGACGGATAGGGATAACTCACCATGGCGGCGGGAGGGGCGTCGATGCATGCGGTTGTCGTCAGAACAACACGAACCGCACCCTGCGCTTCAGACATCAGCAACTGGATACACTGCGGGAAAAAATCGCCGGATTTATCGAGATCATCGATCAGGATGCAGGTCGATTGCATCGGTGAGACAAACTCGACGAAACGTCGGTGGAAGCGCTTCAGTGCGTCGCGCGGCGCTGTTTTCGGTTCTGCTTCGAAAAATCCCAGCAGTGCATCGAGCACTTTCCGATGCCGGCTCGATCCGGGTTCATCGAAACCGTTGAAAAATGCGCGAAACAGAGATGTCGTGTCGCGGTGATCCGAACATGAGACGCGCACGATGCGATGCGAAGCCGAAAGCCGCGATGAAATTTCATCGAGCAACCGGGATCGGCCCGACCGGGAAGGACCGTAAACTTGAAAAAAGCGTGCCGATTCCTCGCGTATGCCCTGAATCACTTTCTGCGCGACGTCTCCGAGATCCAGAAAGGGGGCTTCGAGAAAACCCCAGTCCGGCGCATCGAGGGCAGTCTGCTGAGCCGACTGACCGATCTGCTCCTGCATCCGTCTGAGCGCGGCCAGTGCCTGACTGGCGCTCTGAAAACGCTGGAGCGGATCCGGAGCAATCAGTTTACCGATGAAGTAATCCCAGTCGACGGATAAGCCCGGATGAAGACGACTCGGAGGAGTATGAACTCCGGATAGCTGTTTCTCGATCAATTGCTGCCACGAGTCAAACTTGCCGAATGGATGAACACCGCAGAGCGCTTCATAGAGACAGATTCCGAGCGAGTAAAGATCGGAACGCGGGTCGAATCCGGATCGAAGAGCCTGCTCCGGAGCCGCGTAACCGGGTGTTCCCCCACGGGATCCGAGATCCCGGGACTGACCGGCCAGGCCTCCCGCGAGACCAAAATCCAGAAGTTTGACCAGATTGCCTTCGGTGATGAGGATGTTGGCCGGTTTCAAATCCTGATGGACGATGCGACGACCGTGCAGATAGCGAAGAGCATCCAGAATCTGAATGCCTGAACCGATCAGCAGGCTGACTTTGGGAAGGCTGAGCGGTTCGAGCGGGCGCAAACCGCGACGCAATGCGGTGATGAAATCATCTCCTTTGACAAACTCCATCAGAAAATACGGGTGTCCCTGAAACTCACCCGAGGTATAGACCGAGACAACTGAAGGGTGCGAACAGCGCGCCATGGCACCGAATTCACGTCGGAAGCGCAATACATCCGCAGGTGTCTGCGGGTTTTTTAGTAGTTTCAAAGCCGCAAGTCTCTGACGACCAGGAAGTCGAACCAGATAAACCGATCCGGAAGCTCCGGATCCGAGCTCTTTTTCAACAGGATAGCCATCTATGTTTTTCAGCGTAGTCTCAGGCATCTTCCGTCCATCTGAGCGATCCGATCGGATCTCTATGACCACGTCAACGTACTGGACATGTCAGGATGATCGAGTTTAGCATATCCGGAGTGAATGTCGATATCAGCATCATCATCGTCAATTTCAATACCTGCGACCTGCTAGGCAAGTGCATCCGTTCCATTTTGACACAGGAACGTTGCGGGATCATCGAGATCATTGTCGTCGACAATCAATCAACTGACGGCAGTGTCGCAATGGTAACCAGGTTTTTCCCGTCGGTTCGAATCATCCAGAATCGCAACAACGCCGGTTTCTCAAAAGCAAACAACCAAGGACTCGCTATGGCTCGCGGAGACCACGTGTTCTTTCTGAATCCGGATACCGAATTGTGCCCGGACTGCCTCAGCGCACTTCTCGATCATATGCGCTCGAATCCCTCGACCGGAGCCGCCGGACCCCGCACTTTCATCGATGAAGCCTTGGATCTAGAAGTGTGTTCTCTGAAAATACTCTCTCTTAAACGCGCCCTTACTCTCTTTACCCGAATGCCGTTTATATCCCGCCGCAGTACTCTCGAATCGATCTGGAATCTTGATCTCGCACTGTGGCAATCCACGACGGATACTCAGGTTGAAGGGATCGGTGGCGCGGGATTCTTCATGCGCCGGGAACTCGCTATCTCACTCGGCGGGATGGACGAGCGATTTTTCATGGGATATGAAGATACTGATTTGTCAGCCCGGATCCGCGCTTGCAATCTCGCGATCACGATCGTCGCACGCGCCCACATGATTCACTGGTTCGGCCAAGCCAAGAAGCTCGATTCAGCTCCTCCAAAAAAGATATATGACTGGCATGCCGCTCCGTTGGCGTTTCTCAAGAAATACAGCGGTTCATCAGTCGCAGTTTTCTTCCGCGCACTTAAACTGCTCGATCTCCTTTTACCGAAGTCGACGGTTGACGATCGGTTTGTAACGATTCAGCCGAACGAGTCCGCTGGGCACTACGTTATCAAATGGAATCCGATTCCCCTCTCTCGGTATCTTCTGGAGATTTCAAACACCCCGGAATTCTATGACAAGTTTGCCCTTGTGACACGCGACACCCACGCGCGATTGCCGCTTTCGCTATTCAGAAGACTCGCGACGCCGAACTGGTTCATCCGGGTTGTGGAGTTGGATCAACCGGCCTGGAACGCTCCGCTGTTGCAAGCGAAACTCGCACTGCCCTCTTCACAAGGTTTAGATAAATCTTGACAATGATCGACTAAGATTATATGGCTTTGTTGGTTGATGGGTTTCGATGTCTGGAACCTGTGGCCCCGAATGAGTGTTACTTATTTGATGAGGTGTTTCATGAGTGAACCTGAGCAGAAAACGATTGGTTCAGAACCATTGCAGGATACTCCAGTCGATGCACTTGCGCCGCCGGAATCGTCAGAGTCGCCGCAGGAATCCGAACTGGATCTCGCGCGACGTCAATCCGCCGAGTATCTCGATATGCTTCAACGACTGAAAGCCGAATTCGATAACTATCGGAAACGGAAAGAAAAAGAGCGGATGCAGATGGCGGATCAGTATCGCGGAGAGGTCATTCTGGATATCCTCCCGGTACTCGACTCACTGAATCTGGCTGTTTCTGACGCCACGAGCGACAGCGCGTCGTTTCGGCGGGGAGTCGAACTGATTCTGGACAATCTCAATACCGTACTCGCCAAACTAGGTCTCGAGCGGCTGTCTCTGTCCGGAACACCATACGATCCTTCCCTTGCGGAGGCGGTCTCGATGGCGTCTCATCCTGTCATTCCGGAGGGAGCCGTCATCGAAGAGCTTGTGGCGGGATTCCGTTTCAATAGCAGGATTCTCCGTCCCGCTCGAGTCATCGTGAGTTCGGGATTGCCCCCTTCGACGTCATCAACCCAAACCATGGATGTCCCTGGAGGTGAATCGACATGATATTCGATCCCCTTTACATCATTTTGCTGCTGCCCGGTCTGATCATGGCCGGGTGGGCATCGTTCAAGGTACGTGCCGCATTCAACAAATATTCACGAGTCCCGGCGGTCTCCGGCAACACCGGCGCGCAGACCGCCCGGATCATTCTCGACCGCAACGGCCTTCAAGACGTCCCGATCGAAGCGGTGGCCGGCTCACTGTCGGATCATTACGATCCCTCTTCGCGCACCCTACGACTGTCTCCCGAGGTATTCGGTTCGCGATCGGTTGCCGCACAGGGAATTGCCGCGCATGAAGCTGGACATGCTATCCAGCACAAGGAGCGCTACGCGGCTCTTCAACTTCGCTCAGCACTCGTTCCGCTCGCCAACCTCGGATCCAATTTTGCCTGGATACTGATCACATTCGGAATCATTCTGGCGTCGGCAGGGTCTGGATTCGGGATGGATATGGCCAAGTTCGGCGTTCTGGTGTTCGGCGCAGCGGTACTTTTCACCATTGTGACTTTACCGGTCGAATTCAATGCATCCTCCCGAGCGAAGGTACAGCTGGCTCAGAACGGATTGGTTGCAGCGAACGAGATGGATGGGGTTTCGGCCGTGCTCAGCGCGGCTGCCATGACATACCTTGCAGCGGCAATCACGGCTGTTCTGCAGTTGCTGTACTGGCTGCTCCGCCTCGGATTGCTTGGCGGCCGAGACGAATAAAGCCGACATAATGGCTGCCCATACGGGTCTCGTGTATGTCCCCTCGATCGAGTGGGTACACGAATCCGATCATCCGGAATCACCGGAACGGCTCCAGACCACATGGGAGGCATTCAATCGCTCTGGAATACTGAACCGGGCATCGATCGAGTTGATCAAAGCCCAGCCGGCAGGTCGTGATTCGGTCGAGGCGGTTCATGTCTGTCTGCCCGATTTTGATTCCATCGCAACCGAGTGTCCACGGATGGCTGCCGGAGCGCTGCTAACACTCGCCGATGCGAGGATGTCCGGACGGGTCAGCAACGGATTTGCATTGATCCGGCCGCCCGGTCATCACGCCAACCGCATTACGCTGGGAACAAGGGGATTCTGTGTTCTGAACAACATCGCCATCCTCGTTCAGCATCTCAGAATCAAACATCACCTCCGCCGCATCGCCATCATCGATACCGATGTGCATCACGGCGACGGCACGCAATCCATTTTCTGGAATGATCCGGATCTCCTCTTCATTTCGATCCATCAGGATGGACGAACGCTCTACCCCGGTACCGGATTTCCGGAAGAAACGGGCGGGCCGGCAGCCCGATCGACCAAAATCAACCTGCCACTGCTTCCCGGAACCGGTGATGATGAGGTGTTGCGGTTAGTGAATGAGATCGTTGTGCCAGCCGTCGAGTCATTCAAACCGGAAATTGTTTTGAACTCGGCCGGCCAGGACGGTCATTTCAGCGATCCTCTCGCAGGGCTCTGCCTGACGGCGAGGGGATATGCGGAAATCACCCGGCGCATCAAGCCCGATCTGGTCGTCCTCGAGGGAGGATACAGCTACGACGGTGGATTGCCGTATGCACATCTCGGAATTCTGTCAGCGCTGTGCGGCATCGAGACCGATTCGCTGGCGGAACCTGGCCGAGACGGACTTCATCTCTCTGAGAATCCCAAGATTCACGCGCGGATCGAGCATCTCATCCGGTTTTTCACGACATCTCCGCCAATCAGTCTCACCGATGCCGGCACCGGGACGCACTCCGAATCCGAATCGCGCAGTGTGATTCTGTACGATCAGCCGAATCTTTACGATCACCGAATCGAGCGCTATAATTCGTGCAAGAATTGCTCGGGAAAGCTGACGATCCATTCTCAGGCCACGCTGCTCCACCGACGTGAGTGCTCCTCAAGAATTCACGTCATCCCCTTCGACGGCTGTCCGGATTGCAAGGATGCAGCTTATCGCGAAGCGGGAAATGAACCGCTTCGGGATCGTGGTCGCATCGATCGTGTGATCGTGCAGGACATGCGCACCGGGGTCGTCGACACACTCCGGGCGATTCCGATGGAATGACGAAGGCACAGAATACCGCTCGGATCAGTTACGTCGATGCGCTGTCAGGATTGGCATCAATCCGCACGGTTCTTGTGCATTCGCTAGCCAACTTCTTCGTTTTACAGAGCATATCGCCCTATTTTCTCGATCTGCCGTCCTGGGCCCGTATCATGGATCTGTTTCTGCGTCATTCCGTACCGGTTTTCGTGTTTGCAGCCGGTTTCCGATATCAGATGTCGCATGAGAAGCATCCGGAACGAGGTTATTTCGCGTATGTCCGCACACGTTTCAACCGGATGGCGGTTCCGTTTTTGTTCTGGACGGCTTTCTACTACTATCTCTGCGTCATCACCGAGCCGAATCTGAAGGACTGGAATCCGATCTTTACGGGATTTCCATTTCCCTCCGGCCGACAGATCATGAACATGCTCACCGGCAGCGGGAATCCTGCCTATCAGTTCTGGTTTCTGCCCATGCTGTTTCTCGTCAACCTGATCTATCCTCTGATCGCCAGATTTCCTCTGAAGAACATGACACCGCTTCTGCTTTCGAGCGCGTTTTACGGGCTCAGCTGGTATCTGGATCTCCCGCACCCGTTCGATTATCCCAAATTCATCCTGTTCTACGAACTCGGCGTACTAGCCTGCAGGTTTCGGAATCATCCCAGAATAGCGGAATGGATGCTCGTGATCCTCGGATCGAGCGCGGGAGCCACACTAGTCATTGCGGTGATTAAATATCAGACGCATGCCCCCGTACGAATGGTCCAGACCGATGCGGCGCTCGCCATCACAATTCTCGGAGTGCTGGTTTCTACGTTTCATACGTTTCAAGCCCGGATTCCGAGATTTCTGGTTCAGACCGGCAAACTGACGTGGCCGATCTACATTCTGCACGACCCTCTCCTGTTGCGCTCCTTCGGTTTACTGTTTATTTCCAGGCTTTCCTGGACGAATCCGCTGTTCTTCCCGCTGGCCGGAATCCTCGCCTTTCTCGCCTCGATTCTCATCCATCGCTTGATTGTTCGCCTGAAATTGCACACAATCCTGTTCTAGTCTACCGGGAGTCGTTCCGACACGGACGATCATCCGAGGGTTACCTTCCGGCATTGTTCCCATCCAACGAAGCGAGGTTTCACATGCAAAGAGCGCTGTTCCGACTGGTTCTCCTGACTGCATTCGTTCTGATTCAGACCTCCGGTGCACTGGGGATCGACAGACCGGAACCGACCCGGATTCCGTTATCGGAATTCGATCAGGCCAATAGGGACTGGATCGATCAGCATGCGGAGGAGTTTGAAGATGCCGATGCGGTCGTGCTGTTCGACCGGATCCGGACAACCTACAAGGACGATGGGTCAGCCGTCACGACCGAGGAGATTCTGATTCACTTCCGGAAAGCATCCGCCGCGGCCCAGTACCGGGCGTTGAGTTATGACTTCAATCCCCGGACGGCCTACATCCGCTTTCTCGACGCGCGGATCTATCGTGAAGACGCTTCCCGCATCGATGTATTGCCGATGTCGGATGTCTTTACGGTCAAGGCTCCCGCCGAGATGATCTATTGGAATTTCGATGCCGTGATCTGTCCGGTGCCGGCGATCGAGAACGGTGATGCGCTGTATTACCGGATCGAGCGTCGCGGGTTGAACCTCGCGTATCTCACCGATGAAACCCCTTCGGAACCTCCCGCCTGGGATCGCGATTACGTGCCGCCTCAACCGGGTTACTTCATGGATACACTCTATTTCGATCACGAGTTTCCCACCGTCGAGAAAACATATGATCTTCGGGGACCCCGGTCGAAGCCTTTGCAGTTTGCGACGGGGAACGGAACGATCGAATGCAGTTTGAAATTTTCGGGGGACGACATCCTGTATCATTTCGCAGCGAAGAACCGTCCGGGTTTCACCGAAGAGCCCTTCTCACCCGGATTCAACATCAGCGCACTCAAACTGGCCGTCGCCAGTCATCCGTCCTGGGAGATGAAATCACAGTGGGCATTTGAGCATAACGAACCGCAGTTTGTGATCAGTGACGAGATGCGGCGTGAAGTCGAATCGATTATCGCGGGTGCGAAAGACGACACGGACAAGATGGCCCGACTGCTCCACTGGGTTGCCGAAGAAATCCGTTATCTCGGGCTGGACATGGGCGAAGGGGAAGGCCACATGGTTCACCGGACGGACGACATCTTCCGGGAACGGGCGGGCGTGTGCAAGGACAAGGCTGCAATCCTGGTCAGCATGCTGCGAGCGGCCGGATTCGATGCCTATTTCGTCATGACGCTCGCAATGGAACCGACCCTCGACGTGCCGGCCGACGATAAATTCAATCATGGTGTCGTGGCGGTCCGCCAGGCTTCCGGCTGGCTGTTTCTCGACCCGACCTGGGCACCGCAAAACCGCCCCCTCTTCAATTATCTCGAACAGGAGCAGCCCGTTCTGATCGGCGCGCCGGAAGGGTGCCCCCTGATGCGGGTTCCTTATTCGCCTCCCGAACAAAGCCCGATGCAGGTCGAGGCGATCACGAGCGTCGATCGGAACGGCACGATGCACTCGATCATCGATGTAAAAACGGATGGATACATGGATGGACGCTTTCGAGATGTTCTGACGGTGACATCGGAGACGACACGTGACCTGTTCCTCGACCGCATCATCGAGTCGATCGCTCCCAATGCGACGATCCACTCCCGAAGCTTCTCGGACCCCCGCGACTTCACCTCGCCCATGACGCTGCATTTCGAGGTGTCAGCGCCCGAAAGCGCTGTTCCCGTAACCGATTCGCTGGTATTCGTGCCGCTCCTGTCGCGCCAGTTTTTCGGAAAGCGATACGAGAGCGACTATCTGCATGCGGATGTTGAAACAGACGAGCGGACCCAATCGCTGGAACTCTCCTGCACACGCCATATCCGATTCACCGAAACCATCCAGCTTCCGGCCGGTTACAGTCCGATCGAGTTACCGAAAAAAACAACACTGGACAGCCCGACCTTGAAGCTCGATTACTCCGTCGAATCACCTCGGAAAGACCGCGTCATCGTCCGGCAGGATGTCAGCGTCATGAAGCGGATCACCCCTCCGGATCAGATCGACGCGATGCTGGAGGTTGTCGAAGCGCTGACGAAGATCCGAACAACCCCGATGGTCTTTATCAAACCCGCTTCTGCTTCGGCGGATCCCGCGTCTCCGGTGACTCGTTCCAAACCGGCCGTCTCGTGGAATCTTCCGGAATATCCCGCTCGGATCGATCGGAAAAAGACTCGTCTGGTGGCTCACTCGGATGGCAGCATGACGGAAGTCTATGAAACGGAAGCACGTGCCTACACCGAGCAGGGGCGCGATGAGTTTGCCGATCAGACATTTGTCAGCAATGGCGAGTTTCAAACGATCCGGATCGAGGAATGCTATGTCGACAAGACGGATGGTGAGCGGATCGCGGCACCCCAGACGGCGATCAATACGACGCTGGCCGGAGAAGTGCTCCGAGCGCCGGATTATCGCAGTATCGTCAATACATCCGCGTCCCTGATCAGCGTCGAATACGGAGACCTTCTGCATTTCCGGATCGTGCGCGAATCGGCGGCTCCGATGTCGACCGGCATCGATCACGTTATCCGTATTTCAGATGCGTTTCCGACAGCACAGCACGATGTGCAGATCACTTTCCCCGGCGCATCGGGAAGCTATGCACTGCTCGGCGGATCGGATATGCCTCGCATGAGTACCGACGCCGGTAATCGGATACTGGCTTTCTCCTTCGAAAATCTCGACGCGGTTAGAGAAGAACCGTTCAGAAAACGTGGGAAGGATGAGCGCTTTCTGGTCGTTTCATCGTTCGCAGAGAATGATTGGGCGGGAAGACTAGAACCTCTCCGGAAACGATTTTTTGAGGGGACCTGGCCCGAGACACCGGAGCCGGACGAAGATCTCGACGAACTGATCGACCTGCATACCGATCCCATGCAGCGGATTTCCGGGCTGTTTGAGTATCTGAACGACCGGTGCGTGATGGTCGAGGTGCATGCGCGTCGCTTCAACTGGAACACCCGTTCAGTCGATCGCATCATTGAAACCGGATACGGACATCCGCTGGATAAACTCAAAGCACTCCGGGCACTCATCGAAAAGGCCGGCGGTCAGTTCCAGCTGGTGTTTGCGGGGTATCCCGACACGATTGCGAAGGAAATCCCGAGCCTGACCCAGTTTCCCGAAATGCTCGGACTCGTCACGCTCGATGCGAGGAGTTGCTTTGTGGATCCCGGCGAGGGCATTCTGAGCGAAGCGTCGATGGCCGGCAAAACGATTCTCACGATCGACCGGGAATCCCACGCTCTCCGTGATATCGCCTCTCCCCTTCCGAACGAGCGGATTTGCTCGGCAGTGATCCGGATCGACGCCGCGAAACCCTCCTCCGTCACACTCGAAACGACGATACGCAATCCGTCGGGCAGTCCGGCGGCAACGGCGATCCGCGACGATGCGAACGGCTGGATGAAGAAAACAGCATCCGCATATCTCAAGAAACCGACCATGAAAAAATCCGCCGTCACGGAACTCGCACCAGGACCCGAAGGCGCCAGCACGGTTCAATTCGCGGCTGCCGGAACGCTCGAAACCAAAGATCTCGGGAAATCCCGCATCATGGTTTCCCTGAAGATGCCCTCGTTCCCGTCGGCTGATTACGCGAAAACGTTCACGGTCAATCAACCTCGCCATACCCCTGCCCTGTGCCGGTCTCTTGCGGATGAAACGGTCCAGTTCCGCTTTCAGTATCCCCGATCCTGGACGTTCCGCGGGACGGTCCCGGACGTGCAGACGTCGATATCCACACTGAACTGGTCCCGGAAGACCACTCACGATCCGAAAGCGCGCGAGATCGCAATCGAACTCAGGTTCAGACCGCAGACGAACGAGATCGCTCCCGATGCGTTTTCCGAATGGGTTCGATCGGTGGTTTCATATTATCAGCAGGGCTCTGTACCGCTCTTCTTCGATGTCGCACCGCCCGACTCAATGGCGGAGCAACCCGAAGCGGAATCCGATGGAGAACCGGTCGGAGAGTGATGCCCTCTCACCGTGTCCTGCTCCTGTTCCCACCGCACCTGCGCGGCACCGAACCCCCTATCGGAATCGCAACACTTAAAGCGTCACTTGAACAATATGGGTGTATCGTTCGAGTCTGGGATGCCAATGCGGCGTTTCTCCGTTGGATGATCGATCGCGCGCAGGATTCTTCCGAGCATCGTTTCCATCGGGCTTATCTCCGTCGCCACTCCATCATCCCCAATCTCCGGGACCTATCGACATATACTGATCCCGGGACGTATCTCCCCTCCATCGAGTCTCTCGCGGGGCTCATGGCGTCGGATGCCCGTCGATCCGGCGTGTATCTGACACCGGGGGATTTCGAATCTCCTCACCTTCCGGATCTCTCATCCGATTCGGTGTCCAACGCGATCGCGTCGCATGAAACCTCGTATTTTCATGACTTCATTGCGGATCGCCTGGTTGAGATGCTCGCAGCCTTCAACCCGGATCACGTCGGAGTATCCACGATCTTCCGGACTCAGTTCCCCTGCGCTCTGGCGATGATCGGGTGGCTGCGGGCGCATCGTCCCGACATTCGTCTGATCATCGGCGGCACGTATCTCGACGCGCTGCCCCCCGAATCGATTGCCGTACTCCGCGATTCCGCCGTCGATGTGCTCATGGGGCCTTCCGAGTCCGCCCTGCCGAAGCATCTCGGATTTCCTGACGCATCCATGGCGTATATCCCGCCCGATTACCGTGATTGTGATTGGGAGGAGTATCTGACGCCTCAGCCCGTTTTACCCCTGACGATTTCGCGAGGGTGTTATTACGGGCGGTGCAGTTTCTGTGACGAGAGTCGGCGGGAGTATCGTGAGACGCGGGTGGATGAGGTCCTGGCGCAGTCCATCAATGAGGGCTTTCACGACAGGGAGCCGATCATTCACTTCACCGACAACGCCATTCCTCCCGGGGCTTTATCACGCCTGGCCGAATCTGAGGTGACAGGCGGCTGGTACGGCTTCGTGCGTCTCGAAAAACGCCTGACCGATCCCGCGTTCATCGATGCCCTGGCGCGAGGCGGGTGCCGGATGCTGCAGCTCGGCCTGGAATCTCCTGTTCAGCGTCTTCTGGACCGCATGCGGAAGCACACCGATGCGGCAGATTTTCCGGCGATTCTGCACAATCTGCGGCGTTCCGGAATTCGTTCCTACGTCTATCTGATGTTCGGATTACCCGGACAGACCGTTGAGGACTGCGAGGCGACACTCACATTTCTCGAGCGCCATCCGATCGATTTCATCAATGCGTCCGTTTTTCAACTGCCGGCCGGTGCCGATCTGGCGCGGAATCCCGATGCGTATCGATTGGACATACCGGATCCGGTGCAGCCCGGCAGCCGGCAGATCCGGTTTGAAGCACGTGAGGGGATGAACCGGCGCGACCTGAGGCGCTGGATGGGGACCGTTTTCGCCAGGCATCCCGTAGCCGCCCGTCTCATTCACCAGACACCCCGGTTCTTCAAGTCGAGCCATGCGGTATTCATGTAAGCGGCGGTCGCTGAGCCGGATCGAGCATGAGGTGCTTTCAGCGCTTCACCGGACGCAGGTTCTCAGGAATTCACCCCGCATCGCGATCGGCGTGTCAGGCGGCAAGGACAGCACGTTTCTGCTCGCCATGCTACTGCGCATTCTGCCGTGTGTCCGGAACGGGCTGGACCTTCACGCCGTGCATGTCCGTGACCCGGCCTCCCCCTGTTTTCAGGACGGTTCGATCGATGCTCTCGGAACATGGTGTGCGGGAAAGCCGATCGGTTTTCACATCATCGAACCGCTCGGTGAGGGGGAGGCGTGCGAGGGATGTCATCGGTGCGCATGGCGGAGGCGTGAGGCGTTATTCCGGTATGCAGACCAGATCGGTGCCGGCTCCGTCGCGCTCGGACACAGCGCATACGATCTCGCGGTCACCGCCCTGATGAATCTCATGCAGCACGGTCAGCTCGATACCATGCCGGAACTGATGCCGTTGTTTTCCGGCCGAATCCGCGTGATCCGCCCGCTCGCCGGCGTGACGCTCGACGAGATTCTCCATCATCACCGGAAACTGGATCTCCCCTCTCCCCCGCCATCCTGCCGGGAGGAAGTCGGACGGGCGCGGGCGGAGGCCCAGAAGCTGCTCGATCGGATGCTGACGATCGAACCGCGTGCGCTGGTCAATATTCTGCGTGCGGCGGAGCGGTTTACAGGGCGGTTTGATCGAGATCGCAGTGGGGGGTGTCGATGAGGGGAACGGATGGCAGCGTGAGTGCTCGGGTGCCGTGTATCAATCGGATGAACTGATTCGAGAGACGGTCGCCGAGCGCGTCGGGGTTGTCCCGTGGCCGGATCCGGATCTGACCGCCGGCCATGAACCCGTGACCTCCGGCACTCCCCTTCCGACCCACCAGTCGCCGGATCAGTTGCCCCGCATCCCGTCTCGTTTTACGGGATCTCAGCGATAGATGCATCACGTCGTCATGGATACCCATCACGAGCGCCCACCGGACGCCTCCGATCGCGACCATCCGGTCCGCGACGTCGGAAATCAGATCCGGAACGCACATCGGGCCGATCGAACAGGTGATCACGTCTGCGGTTTGCCGTGCGTTGCGGAAGCCGCGCCAGTAATCCCTGAGATAGCTGATGTCGACGGTCGGATGCGTGATCTGGCTCAGGGAGGCATGATCGCATCGCGCGAAGAGGTGGAGATAGGCGTCGAGATCGTCGGGAGTCGCACCGCGCGCGAACTGCTGCGTATCGGACAGGATCCCGTAGATCAGACCGGTGGCGAGATGCTTCGGGATGCTGAGGCGGGCGGCCCGGAGATACTGCGACATGATCGTCGAATTGGCCCCGAAGCCTCGCCGGATATCGACGAACAACGCGCTTTCCGGGACGTGCCGTCTGGGATGGTGGTCAATGATGATCGTCGGGGTCCGGTTACCAGGCAGTCTGCGCCAGTTCTGCCGGGGTTGATAATCCACCGCGGCGATCATGTCATACTCCTCCCAGTCGATCCGATCGGTGTGGATCATATCGAATCCCAAAAGCCGGATCATGGCGCGGTTTTCGGCTCGTCCGATCACACCGTTATAGGCGACATCTGCGTTCACGTGCGCCGAATTCCGTGCGAGATGCTGCAGGCTGAAGGAACTCGCAATGCAGTCCGGGTCGGGATTTTCGTGGGTCAGGATGAGGAGATTCCTGGCCTGGCGG
The DNA here is from genome assembly GCA_964472395.1 of uncultured bacterium. Classification (GTDB taxonomy): domain Bacteria; phylum CSSED10-310; class CSSED10-310; order CSSED10-310; family CALFER01; genus CALFER01. The sequence goes on from CAYYMM010000051.1 coordinate 18,211, forward strand.
ATGACCGAGACCAGTGACGGGAGCCGTTCACGGGTCGATTCGAATTGTTTCGGTGCGCGCATGCGATTCGGATCTCCTCGTTCATCAGCGTACACGATTTGATTGCGAAACATCAATCATGTTACTATCGGCCGGTTTCCGGATCCTCCGGAATCGTTCTGCTCATCAGGATGGCGTACCAATCGATGACCTTCTTCGCTCCGCTGGACCACCCCCTCCAACTGATCATTCTGGTTCTGGTCGGCATGTTCATGGGCATCGCGAACGTGCTCGCGGGCGGCGGATCCCTGGTGTCGCTTCCCCTTCTGATCTTCATGGGACTCGACAGCGCATCGGCCAACGGCACCAACCGTCTCGCGATCGTCATCCAGAACATCGTTGCGACATTTGGATTCAAGGCGAAAGGGATCGGCAATTTCAAGTTCGATCTGTGGCTGATCATCCCTGCGCTGCCCGGCGTCTTTTTAGGCGCGTATACCGCGGCTAGTCTCGATGACGCCGTCTTCCGGAAGGTTCTGTCGGTTCTCATGGTCGTCATTCTCGCGCTTATCCTGTATAAAATCCGGCCGGACGGCAAGGTGACGGCGACCGAAGAGGCGGTGACGAAGCGTCAGAAGTGGCTGCTGGCGATCGGGTTCATCGGTATCGGGTTTTATGCGGGGTTCATCCAGGCCGGCGTCGGGTTCTTCGTGATTGCGCTGATGACCTGGTGTTCGCCGCTCGACCTGGTGCGGATCAATGCCCACAAAGTGCTGATCATCGGCATTTTCATGATCCTGTCGCTCGTGACGTTCGCATCGCTCGGGCGCGTGATCTGGCCGGTTGCGATGGTGCTGGCCGCGGGGAATGCCGTCGGAGGCTGGCTGGGCGCGCAGATTGCGGTGGCGGGCGGTGAGAAATGGATCCGTCGTGCGCTGATCGTTGCGGTCCTCGGCATGGCGCTCAAGCTCAGCGGCATCATCGGATTCATCTTTTCCTGAGATTGCTGATGGGGCCCCGGGACGGGGATTCAATCGATCCGGAGGCCGTCACCGGATTCGACACGGCCGATTTCCCAGCAGGTCATCGACGCATCGCTGAAAACCGTTTCGAAGCACGCGCTGCGGGATTCCGGGACGGCGACGAGCAGGCCGCCGGAGGTTTCCGGGCACGCGAGCAGCATGCGGAGTTCCTCGTCGATCTGTCCCGAATGGATCACGCGGTCCCCCTCCGCCTTCCGGTTCCGGTTCGCGCCGGCCGGGAACAGCCACTGTGCCGCGTAGTCCCTGGCGCCGCTCATGAACGGGAGACGATGGGAATCGATGGTGAGGCGGACGCGACTTTTCGACGCGATTTCGAGCGCGTGACCGGTGAAGCCGAATCCGGTGATGTCGGTGGCGCTGACGCAGTCCGCAGCAAGCGCTGCTTCTGAGGCCGTTCGATTGAGCGTGGCCATCCAGCGAGTCGCTTCGGCAACGTGCGCGGGATCCGCCAGCGATGCCTTCAGGGCTGTCGTGATGAGTCCGCTGCCGAGGGGTTTGGTGAGATAGAGCCGGTCACCCGGACGGGCGGAGTGCTTTTCGAGGAGGCGGCAGGGATGCGCAAATCCGATGACTGCGAGCCCGAATTTGGGTTCGTCGTCATCCACCGTATGGCCTCCGGCGATGATCGCACCGGCCTCGCGGGTTTTCTCGGCCCCCCCCCGCAGAATCGCAATCATCACCTCATCCGGAAGATTTTTCGGGAAACAGGCGATGTTCAGGGCGAGAACCGGGCGGCCGCCGGTGGCATAGATATCGCTGATCGAGTTTGCAGCGGCAATGGCACCGAAACTGTAAGGGTCGTCGACGATCGGCGTGAAGAAGTCGGTGGTGAAAATCAGCGCGAGATCCTCACTGATTTTCAGCACGGCCGCATCGTCCGCCTCGATGAGCCCCGACAGAAGGGACGGATTGAGGCCCGCCGGGAAGACATCCCGGAGTGCATGAGTGAGTTTCGAAAGGACCTCCGGTCCCTTCTTGGACGCTCAGCCCGCCGCGCAGCTCATCTGAGTCAATCGGATCGGTTCCATCGCCGTTCCTTCCGGGATACCCTTACACGCTGATCACATGTCCGGCTTCGCTCAACGCGGTGGCGATGTCGAGCATGTTCGAGACAACGCCGGCGCGCAGAGAGCCTTTCAAGTTAAAATAGTCCAGACAGGTGCCGCAGACAAGCAGTTCGACACCCAGGTGTTCGAGATCATGCAGTTCGTTCAGAACGTGAGACGATTCGGTTGCCAGTCGGACGCCCGCGTTGAAGAGCACGACGGTTTTCGGTTTCACCGCGAGCGATTTCTGAGTGCTGAGAAATGCGCGGATGAGTATCTTTCCGAGTTCTTCCGATCCGCGACCCATGATATCGGAACCGATGGCGATCACCGGGCGGGTTTCAGTAGAGTGAGTGGGTGACGGTGAACAGACGAGATCCGCCGGATCGGGTGCGGGAGCTGCGCTGCCGAGAGTCGGACCGTTCAATCTGAGGCGCACCGAATCTTCAACGGGTTGAATCGTGACGGACCAGGCTGAACGGGAGGCCATGCGGCGGATGTTCTCGGCCTGATCCATCGTCGAGACCAGCACGACGAGATCGGCGCACGTTTTCATGGCGTCGCGGGTGCGGATGACGGGGAGCGGGCAATCGAGACCTCGGAGGTCGATGACGGGGGCGGGTGGTTCAGTGTGGTTCATTCAGATCTCCTGTTCATTGTTTTCGGTTTTCAAATACTTGAAAATCATATATCATGAATGATGAATTCTGTCACCATGAAAAGCAAGCAGGAGGTGCGGATGAATGCGGATCGGATGGACGGGCTCGACATCGAGAGTTTCCGTCTGATCCGGGTGCTCGGGGAGGTGCGTCACTTCCGGATGGCCGCCGGGCGTCTCGGAATCAGCCAGTCCACCGTGACGCAGAAGATCAATCGGATCGAGGCGGCGGTGGGGGCATCGATCTGGGTCAGACGCGGGAGGAATGACGGGACGTTCACGCCTCTCGGGAATCGTCTGTGTCAGCTTGCCGGGGTTGTGCTCGATGCCGTCGATGGATTTATCGATGAGAGCGGAACGGTCGGAAGGAGGGTGGTGCTGGGAGTGTCGTCAACGCCGTTCCGTGTCGTCCTGCCGGCGTTGCTCGGGAAACTCCAATCCGTCTATCCGGATCTGGAGATTGCGGTCATTTCAGGAAACTCGGCGTTCGTTGAAAGCAAGGTCATCGCCGGTGAAGTCGATATCGGCCTGACTGGCCGGGCGGCTCGGGATCCGTCGCTCATGTCGGAGCGCATCACCCGGGATCGGATCGTGCTGGCGGCATCGCCATCGAAATGGGGCCTACGCCCGCATCGGATCCGGATCGGAAACTTGTGTGGTGAATCCCTTCTGTGGCGTGAAGACGGTTCGGCGACTCAGGATCGGGTATGTCAGGCCATGAGTGACCAGGGGATCGAGTTTCCGCGTGGCATGCGGTGTATCGACATTTCGGGAAATCAGTCGCCGGCGGATTCGATCCGGGATGGTGTCGGGATCGGGTTCGTGTCGGAGTCCGCCGCACAGGGGCTGATCGTGCTGCGCATCCGGGGTCTTTCCCCGCTGATGCGGCATCTTTACGCCATTGCGTTGAGGAAGACCGATCGCGTGCAGGAACTGATGGGCATTCTGGCGACTCTCAGCATGCCTCGTCCCGCTTGTTCGGATTCGTGAATTTCAGAACGGTGATCGCACCGGCCAGCAGTCCTTTGACCTGGAGCCACGAGCGGATTCCCTTCAGATAGGTCCAGACATATCGCGGCCGCAGGTAATACTCGCGAAATGCCCTTCGGCGGAGTTCCGAGACCTGTTTCTGCGTCATCGTTTCGGGTGCGTAGACCACCTCTTCCTTGAGAAGACCGATTTTTCGCAGATCGGCCGTGAAATTCGACTGTGTGCAGGCGATATCCCACAGATCGGTGCCGGGAAACGGTGAGATCGGGAAGAATTCCGTGATGAACGAATTCAGTTTTTTTGCGAGTTTGATCGTTTCGAGACCCTCTTCGAAGGTTTCACCGGGAATTCCGAAAATGTAGGTCGTGAAGGTGCGGATGCCGATGCGGTGGGTCAGGCGAACCGCGTCGATGATCTGTTGAACGGTCAGATTCTTCCGCAGCGTATCGAGGTTTTTCTGGACACCGGATTCGACACCGTAATTGATGCACCAGCAACCGGCGCGCTTCATCGCTCTCAGCATTTCCTCGTCTACCGCATCCGCACGAGCCGAGATCCACCAGGAGACCTTGATGTTACGGCGGATCAACTCATCGCAGAACTCCATCACTCGCTGTCGATTGAACGTGAACGCCTCATCCCAGAATTTGATATCGCGTGCACCGAATTTCGTCACATAAAACTCGATTTCATCGACCACGTTTTTTGCGGAACGGAATCGCAGCACATGGCGACCCATCAGCCGGAAGCAGTACAGACAATCGTTTTTGCATCCGCGGCTGGAGATCACCTGCATGGAGGGGGTTGTGAGAACCTGTCCGTGGGAGGGGTAATAGCGGTCCAACTCCGCGAGATCCATCGCCGGAAACGGCAATTCGTCCAGGTTCTGGATAAAGGGACGAGGTGGATTTTCGAGAAACGAGTCACCCTGTCGGATGACCGTGCCGGGGAGCCCGTCGAGCGAGATTCCGGATTGGAGGCGTTCGACCAGTTCCCGCATGGTGTATTCCGCTTCCGAGATCATGACGGCATCGAGTTCCGGGCATTCGAGCAGGCATTGCCCTTTGAGAGCCGAGGGACCGTGGCCGCCTGCGACGATAAAGAGATTCGGGAGGCGTTGTTTGATGAGACGGAACAGGCTTTTCGTCCGTTCCCAGAACATGGCGATGACGAATGCGCCGAGCACGTCCGGGCGTTCACGGACCACGAGATCGGCCATCTGGTCCTGGTTGGCGAATGCGCCGTCTTTGAACACGACTTCATGTCCGGCCTGACGCAGGACCGAGGCGATGTAGAGCGTTCCGATCGGCGGCCATCGTCCGGCGATACCTTGGGTGTCTTTGGCGCGGATATCGTGAAGCGTCCAGGGCGGAACAATCAGCATGACTTTCATCGTGGCGCAATCTCCATTCTAACCGATGCAACCTCCGGACCGTTCACGATACGGCAAGCCACTTTAGTAATCAACTGCCAGCGGTAGTGCACTGCTCGAAAAACCAGTTTACTTCGCCCTCACTTTCCAGCATATTAAGCGCGTGAATCAACCGCCTGCCTCATCCAAACCTGTCATGATCCGGCTGAGTTTTCCGGACTGGGTATTGAATTCCGTTCAGCCTCGATTTTATCGGATCATGCGTGTCATGCCTTTCTCCCTGTGTGTCCGTTACTTTGTGCTGCTGGCCCTGCTGCTGGCGGTTTCCGTGGCGATCGGCCGGGGGATTCACACCTACGAGTTGCTCGGAGACGTTTCCCGAGTCTATGCGGAACACTTCCCGACGATTCACATCCGGGAAGGCAAGATGATCGTCGAAGGCAATCAGCCGATCGTGTATGATCACCCGGAATTCCAGATCAAGGTGGACACATCCGGCAGCACGACTCGCCTGGATCCGCTGGTCAAGCAGGGAGCGATTTTCGACTCGGATCACATGACAATGTTTCTCGAAGGTGCACCGGAGCCCCGTCAATTCGCCTACAGCCAGCTCGTCTTCGCCGACATGACTTTCACGCCTGAAACGATTCAAGCCGATCGCCCTTTCGTTTCAATCATTTTCGGAGTCGGCTTCTTCATGTTCTCGATTGCTTCCTGGGCGCTCATCAAGTGGATTCATATCTTCATCGCGTCCGCTGTGGTCGAGCTATTCGCCAATCTGTTTCGCGTCACGGTCATCCGCGATGTCCGCTACACACTGGCCATGACCGCACTCGTTCCGCCATTCGTCCTGGAGGCTTTTCAGATCGCCTCGAACATGGTTCTGCCTTTCAATACACCGATTTATGTGACCCTGTACGGGTTCTTCCTGGTGATGGGAACCATTCAACTCCTCGACATCCGTCTGCAGAAACAATCCTGAAACCAACGATTTGGGTTACGCGAGAATCGGGACGACCTGGTTCTGAAGCGGCAGCGTGGTGACCTCGACACCTCCAACCGGAGTCATTGCGACATTGATTTCGGAACGGATGCCGAATCGACCCGGCAGATAAATCCCCGGTTCGATCGTGAAGCCTGTATCGGGGATGAGGGGGCGGGTATCGATGGATTCGAAGCTGTCGAGGTTCGCGCCGGGGCCGTGGACGGTGCGTCCGAGCGAATGTCCCGTGCGGTGGATGAACTGTGCTCCGAACCCGTTCCGCTCGATGACCTCTCGACAGGCGCGATCGGCGTCGGCTCCCGTGACCGGATTCGCGCCTGCCCGAGTCATGCCGGATCGAACGCATTCGAGTGCCGCATTCCGAGCATCGAAAACGATGGATGCGACCTGATTGATGATGTCCGGGACCGATTCTCCGGTATAGGCGGTCCAGGTGATATCGGCAAAGACCGCGTCGGGATCCTTGGTTTTTGCCCACAGATCGATCAGGACGAGGCTGTTCGGGGCGATTGGTGACGTGTTCCGCTCAGTCGGTTCGAAATGCGGGTCAGCGGCATGGGCGTTGACTGCGCAGATCGGCGGGTGGTCCGTGATGAGATTCCTGGAGGCAAACTGATCCATGATGAAATGGCGGACATCGGGTTCCGTGATCGTTGACCCGTTTCGGATTAATCGCCAGACTTCGCGGGTAATCTCGATGAGCGCTCGTGCGGCACTTCGGTGCGATGTCAGTCCGGTTTCACCCCAGCGGGCCGTGACGCATTGGAGGAGGTTCGCGGATGACACGATGACCGGTCCGAGTGATCGGATGAGTTCGACTGTGCCGGCGTCGACCCGCGATGCATTCGGGATCTCGGCGAGTGGAGAATATTCCATGGCGATGGTGGTATTGGGTTTCAGGAGTTCTTTCAGTGTATGGATGAGGGGTTGGCGACCGGAGTAGATTCGCGTTTCGCCCGGGAGGTGGTCGAGTATGCCGGGTTCGATGGCGTGGACGATTTTCAGAGGGGAGTCGTCGATGCGGAGCAGATAGAACCAGCGGCGGCTGGCGGGCAGGTTGTCGGGGATGGCGAGGAGTTCGCGGGCGGGTGAATTCGTTTTCTGGAAATCGGTGAGGAGCCAGGCGTCGATATGGGTTTCCGAGAGGCTTCTGGTGATCAGGTCGAGGTTAAACATGGAAGGGGTCTCCTACGGGTGAGCGAACCGGTTCATTCGCAATGTAAGAGGTGGAGTGGGGGGAGGTCAAGAGTGGGTTGAGGTGTGGTGTGGGGCGAGAGAAAAAAAGACTTGACAGGTGGGAGGTTGGCTGTTAGGGTAGCAACGTTTCGCTCGCGGGAGGGCCCAGGCAGGTGGAGAGCTGGGCGGTTAGCTCAGCGGGAGAGCATCGGCCTTACAAGCCGGGGGTCGCAGGTTCGAATCCTGTTCCGCCCATGTGAGCTTGGCCATCCGAGCGAGGTTTTGTGCGGGGACGTAGTTCAGTTGGTTAGAACGTCGGCCTGTCACGCCGAAGGTCGCGAGTTCGAGCCTCGTCGTCCCCGCCATTTTTTTGTAAGGACTTACGCCCGATTGAAAAGTCGGGCATTTTTATTTGGGTACGTTTTTGGGGTTACGTTTTTGGGTACGTTTATGAGCAGATGTAGCTTCGGAACCTGATAGGATTGGACCGGATCATATCACTCTGCCTAATCCGGCATCGCATCCACCCTCCAGGAGCTGTTCTCTGCTTAAATGGCGCGAGTGATTTACGTCACAGGTAAATGCTGTTTCAGAAAATCAAGATACAGCGCATGCAAATGATAACTTGTCGGAGGGATCGCATGTAAGAAATGACCGGCATTGGGATACACCATTAAGGTAAACTGCTTTCCGAGGGTGACCAGTTTTTCAACAAGTGCTTCGGTATTCTCAAAGACAACGGATTCATCATCCAACCCGTGCACAATCAACAACTTTCCTTTCAGATTCTCAGCATAAGTCAGTGGGGCTGTTTTTTCATAAACTTCCGGATCATCCTGGGGACGACCAAGATATTTTTCTACCACAATAAGGTGATTGAATTTCGGATGACTGGGACCGGCACCGGCCATGGCAACTTTGTACAATTCCGGATACCTGAATATCATATGCAAACTGAGACAACCGCCACCGCTCCAACCATATACGCCGACCCTCTCCGGATCGATGTACAGTCGTTGCTCAAGAATGTTACGCAACGCCCTGGCCTGATCATCCGCTGGAAGGATGCCGTCCTTCTTATAAATGATCCTGCGCCAGGCTTTTCCTTTTAAAACCGGCGTACCGCGATTATCGATGCTCATGACGATATATCCCATCTGGCTCAGCAGGAAATACCAAAGGTTGGGTGCGCCCCACCACACATCAAGGACAGCCTGTGCGGCAGGCATGCCGTAAACAGTTAATACCAGAGGATATTTCTTATTCGGGGAAAAATCCGGCGGTTTGATGCACCAGGCTTCCAAAGCTATGCCTTGTTTATTGAATACCAGAGGTTTTGAATCACCCTCCGAAACAAACATGGAAGAATCAGCAATAGTTTTCTTTCTTTCTGACGCTAAATCATAAAACACCAGTTCGTATCCGGAATCACCACTCTCAAGTTGGTAATACCCTTCATGATCCTCTGACCAGACCGGCATATTTTGCCAATCCTGATGAAACTCATCAGACTTGAAAATCCGTTCAAGATTTAGCAGAGATAGATCTTCGTTGGACGCTTTGTGTTTTTTATTCATCGATGATCCCCCTATTTCCCTGTTTTGAGTCATCGTGAGTGAGTTGGTTAACTACCGGCGCAAGAAAAGCTCGTACCGCTGATACAATTTCTTTGAATGATTCCGGAACATGTTCCTGTCCAAGTCGTCTCCGGAAAGCTACCCACTGCACTTGCTTGGCATCTACGAATCCTTGTTCAAAAGCATCCAGGTCGACAGGAATTTCAGTCCCTCTTCTATGGAAGGTAAGCCGAATGGCATCAGCCAGTTTAATGGCATCGAAATCGAAATTCCGGGAAAGCAGCCATATATCATAAAAGTCCTTCATCCGGCTATTCAGATCACCGAGTTTCACCATGGCTTCAAATTTTTCGGCAATAACACTATCACGGGTATATCCAAGAATCCTGGGTGGTGGATAGTCAAGCATAGTTGGCAGACTTGTTTCTTCCGGACCCGGATGAACAATATCGCCAAATCCGATATCGGCCTGCATATTGATTTTCGCAGAACCCAAATGACAGATGAATGTGACTCTGACCCCTGCATAGTCAGCATCCTCGGTGATCCGTTCGGAATCTATTGATTCAGGTTCAAAGCGCAGTCCATCCGGTTCAACTTCGAGTGCCATGATTTCACGAATCTGTTGTACGAGCCTGGATTCATCGTTACTCGTTACTCCAAGCATATCGATGTCATTGGTCGAGCGGAACTCAGGTGCTCTCCAGGCTCTCAACATCAAAGCACCTTTCAGGATAAATTTATTTCTGTGCGCTGACAGGGAGAGCCGGTACAGAAACCGCTCCATGGCATAATATTGAAGCAACTCATCGAACGGTCTGTTTTCGCTCCGGGCAAGATTGAGAAGACGCTGCCGTACAGATGCCTCTACATTCTTGAGCGGATTCACAGACTTGCTTCCAGATACGGGCGCATCACCTTCTCCACCCGATTGATTTTCGCGTATTCGAGAATCTCGTTTATTTTGGATTTCCTCCTGGATTTATAAAGCTTCAGAGCTTCCAGAACCACGTCCATGCCAACTTTGTGTCGAAATTTGAAACAGTCCGCAAGTGTTTTTTCCGGGCTGTAAATTTTCACGTTCACATCATCAATCCGATGTTCTTCGATGCCACACTGATATGCCCTGTCTGAAAACTGGTAAACAATCAGCGGTGGATAATCCATCGTCGGTGCGTATGAATCTCTGCGGATTGCTATGGAAACTTTGTGGGGAATTTGAGTTGTGATGTCATGATAAGCCAGTGCAGAGACAAGGCAAATCACAGCATTGGGAGAACGCAGACTGATGGTTACCAGATCGGGATTGCCGATAGGAAGCATATCCGTCAGACGGTATATCCCTCTGTTGACCTGCTCGATAATCCCCTCGTTCTTCAGTTTATAGAGCGTGTAGCGAGTAATCCCATGCTTCAGCGCTTCGCTCATCCGCATCCGGCCACCCTTGGATCGGAATATTTCCACCGCTGCATTCTTCATTGATACCTCCAGACAAAACATCCTCACATTCCAACAACTGAGGACAATATGTCTGATTTGTTCCGGAAATGTCAAGAGACTTCAAAAGACGGATAACAGAATCCGGGTACATTTTTGGGTACACTCCCGACGTCAATTTCGATCGATTTTGCCCATAAATGCCGATTTTGTGTTTTCTCGAAATTCGCTGCAAGTCCTTGAAACCCAATGATTACAGGTCTTCATAGCGAATCCTGCGCTTGGGCTGTCTCCGCCTGTCACGCCGAAGGTCGCGAGTTCGAGTCTCGTCGTCCCCGCCATTTTTTTATATACACTTACGCTCACTTCCCAGAGTGGGCGTTTTTGTCTTTAGATGCCAATTAGATACCATTCAGCTTTTCTGACCCTTTCCGAGGATGCTCCTCATAGGTTATTATGCATTGGTGATGGAAGGTGAAATGAGTGAAAAGAAAGCTCTGATCATGGATAGAAAGACAAGCAATCAGATTTTTCTTGTGATTGAAAAGAAGAAACACAAAATCCGTTTCCTCATACTATCTGCTGTGATCCTCGGTGTTGTCCTGAGTGTGTTTGTTGCTGGCTACATCATGAGTAATCGGTTTGGATGGAACGAAAAACAAGCCATCGCTATATTGAGACAGCTTCATTCCCTGGAGATTGCCTACAAGTCGGAGTTTGGAACATTTACTGTAGATAAGTCAAAATTACTAGCTGGTCCTCTAGATGAACCGATACGCTCCCAAACAAAGTTCGGCGATGAGGACTTTTGCTGTGGATATTACTTTTCTTTGAAGGTCAGTGAACCAGATGATGATGGAAGGTTTTTGTCATGGAATGCAACCGCATGGCCTGTTCAATATCCATCCACAGGCTTCCACACATTCTACATCGATGAGAATGGAATTGTCCGAGGTGCTGACATCGAAGGTGGTAAAGGTGATTCGAATCTACCGATTGTAAAGTCCCTGAATTAAAAGCCTTGCAATCCTGATGTCAGGATACAATCAATCCTATTCTCTACTCTGAATATCTATCTGCAAATTCTCATTAACGCTCCTTGCGTGATCAGGATTTAAGTGGTGATAGATTTCCATCGTCACCCGGATCGAACTGAGACCCAATAACTTGGATACTGACCCTGCATCGGAACCCGCTGTCAGCCAGACTATCCTGCTTGACAACTATTGCACATTTGACTATATTGCCAAATGTGCATGGAGGAATCATGGAAAACTCAATCCGTAAAAAATTTGAAACAAGAGCCGGAATCATCAAATCAATGGGACACCCTACCCGACTGTTCATCGTTGATGAGTTATCACGCGGGGAACGATGCGTCTGCGAACTGACGGAATTGATCGGCGCGGATGTGTCAACAGTTTCAAAACATCTCACGATACTCAGAAACGCCGGGATCGTTCAGGATGACAAACGTGGATCCCAGGTATTCTATTCATTGACTGTCCCCTGCGTTCTGAACTTCTTTGACTGCGTGGAATCCGTCCTGAAAGCGCGTCTGTCCAAACAGATGGATTCGATCGGGTAACTGATTTACGTCATTCATGAGCACTTGCCAGAACCACTACAACTCAGTTACGAGAATCGGAAAGGTTGCCGGATGAACTGGAAAGAAGAATGGAAGATACTGGTTCTGCTCGTGTCAGTTTTCTTTATCTGCTTCTATCTGCCTGTCGGAAACTACCGGTTTGACAACGCCCTCATCGAGTCACTGCAACTCGTCAAATGGTACGCCAGAGAGCATGTTCTGCTCTGTCTGATCCCCGCTTTTTTTATCGCCGGCGCAATCTCTGTCTTCATCAGCCACGCATCCGTCATGAAGTATCTCGGCGCAGGAGCGAACAAAGTCCTGGCATACGGCGTTGCTTCCGTATCCGGATCCATCCTGGCGGTCTGTTCATGCACGGTGCTACCTCTGTTCGCCGGCATCTATAAAATGGGCGCGGGTCTCGGACCTGCCACCGCTTTTCTCTACTCAGGACCCGCGATCAACGTACTGGCCATCATTCTCACCGCCCGGGTGCTGGGACCCTCACTCGGTATAGCCCGTGCCGTTGGGGCCGTAATCTTCAGTATCGTAATCGGATTGTCGATGCACATCATTTT
>CAYYMM010000052.1:0-30406 GCA_964472395.1 uncultured bacterium
CACCGACTCAGGCACCATCCTCGACGCCTTCCGCTTCTCCGACACCATCCCCTCAGCATGGAATGAAACTGACGCTGGTCGATCCGGAACTCGAGGCCGGTGATCTGTTCGACCTGTCCTTCCGTTTGTACAACGATTCGAATCACTCCGACACATGGGATGTCTACGTTGTGCTCGATGTCTACGGATACTACTGGTTCTGGCCGAGCTGGAAGGATTTCAATCAGGGAATCGACAAGCAGACCATCCTCATTCAGAGCGCCGAGCAGCGGCAGGAATCGGTCTTGCGGTTTGAATGGCCGGCAGGGGTGGGATCCGCCCAGGGGTTGAATTTTTACGGCGCGGTCTTTTATTCCGGCACCTTCAATCTGATCGGAGATCTGCAGATGATCGGGTGGTCCTACATGTAGGACTCGGGATCTTCGACGCGTCCCGATTTAACTGGTTTCACATTTCCGTTCGATATCCAGGTCGAACCGATTGTTCGTTCATTCGTATATGATCGGATGGGAGTATGCACCCATGCGCCTCGTCAGCATGCAGAAAGTCGAAAAATCGTTCGGTCCGTTCCCGGTTCTTTCCGACGTGTCATTCAACATCAGCACCGGCGAAAAGCGGGGATTGATCGGGCCGAACGGATCCGGGAAGACGACCGTCATTCGGTTGATCTGCGGGGAAATCGACGCGGATTCCGGGACAGTGTATCGCGCGCCGGATGCCCGGATCGGCCATGTGCGGCAGCATGTCGAACCGGACACGGACTACACGGTGCTCGACTACGCACTCGGGGAATCGCGTTCGATCATCGATGCGCTCGGGGTGGCCGAAAAGAAGCTTGGGGAGTCGATCGAGGGAGCGGCGATGGACGCGGCGATCGCGGCATATCAGGCCGCCCGTGAGCAATATGATCGGATTCAGGGAGACTCGCTGATCGAGCGGGCCGAATCGACTTTGGATTCGCTGGGACTTCACGGGAAGTCCGCTCAACGTGTCCGAACGCTGTCCGGCGGCGAGAAAAACATTCTGTCTCTCGCGCGCGCTCTGCTGACAGATCCCGACCTGCTCATTCTGGATGAACCGGATAATCATCTCGACTTCAACGGAGTCGCGTGGCTCGAGGCATTTCTGAACCGGTTCCGGGGTGCCGTACTGATCATTTCGCACAACCGTTATCTGCTCGATCGGGTCGTCGACGGCATCTTTCATCTCGAAGGCGGCACTCTGAAATACTATGACGGCGGCTATTCAGCCTATCGGGAGACCCGCCTGAGGGATCTGCTGGCGCAGCAGGCGGATTATGTCGCGAATCAGAAACGGCTCGAACAGCTCGAAGCGCTGGTGAAGAAATTCGAGCAGATCGCGCGGGTCAATTCGGATCCGGCCTGGGGTAAACGTCTCAGGGCACGACGGTCGCAACTCGAGCACGAGAAGCAGCATGCCGTCGAGAAACCGCGTGGGGAACGCGAGGGACTGAGATTGAACTTCGAGACGCAGCAGTCACGGGCCAATATCGCCCTGCAGCTCAGGAAATACTCGAAGTCGATCGGCAACACGGCTCTGTTCGATCAAGCCGACCTCGAGATTCGGTGCGGGGAGCGAGTCGCGCTGATCGGGCCGAACGGGTGCGGTAAAACGACCCTGTTACGCGACATTGCGGAACGTGGAAACTGGGAATCCGATGATATCCGGATCGGTCCGAGTCTGAACGTGTTTTATTGTGCGCAGGAACAGGAAATCCTCAATCCGGACCGGACCATCATCGAGGAACTCCGGCTTGCGGCACCGATGACCCATGACGGTGCGGCACGGTACATGCGTCGGTTCCAGTTCGTCTGGGATGATCTCCTCAAACCGATCCGGGTGTTGTCGGGCGGGGAGCGCAACCGGATGCAACTGGCCATCATGATGCTCCGGAAACCCAATTTTCTGATACTGGATGAGCCGACGAATCATCTCGACATCCCCGCTCGAGAGGCTGTTGAAGAAGCCCTCGCGGAACTCGATGCAACTGTGCTGGTCGTGTCGCACGACCGGTATCTGCTCGACAAGATCACCACACGGGTCATCGAAATCACGGAACGCCGGTTTGAATCGTTCATCGGATCTTTTTCGGAGTTCTGGTATGAGAAGCAGCGGCGGATGGGGCGTGTGGACGGCCGGGTGCAAACGAGGAGAAAGCAGCGCATCGGCGCGGCTGAGAACACCTCACAGAAGAAGCTGAAGAAGGAAGCGAACACCGGGGATCAGACACGGATCGAGGCATTGATTCACGAGGCGGAACAGGAGAAGATGGAGTTGGAACGCCTGATCAACGGGTCGTTTCAGAAGAGCGATTACCGGGAGGGGCGGAATCTGTCGGCAAAGCTCGCACGGTTGAACGAAAGGATCGAGGAATTGTATGGGCAGTGGGTCGGGAACGCGTGAACGGAGGGTGGTGAGGTGATCGAGATTACGGAATCGGTATCCATTCCCGAAGAGGCACTTGAGTTTCAGATATCGCACAGCGGCGGGCCGGGCGGGCAGAACGTCAACAAGGTCAGCACCCGCGTCATGATCCGGTTCGATCTGCGACGGAGCCCTGCGTTTACGGATGAGCAGAAGCGGCGGATCGAGGAAAAACTGGGAAACCGGATGACCCAGGACGGTGTGCTTCTGGTCGTATCCAACCGATTCCGCTCTCAGGCTGAAAATCGCCGGGATGTCATCGAACGGTTTGTTCAGCTCATCCGGAATGCGCTCAGGGTCGAACGCAAGCGCGTGAAAACGAAGGTGCCGTCGGATGAAAAGCGGAAGAGGGTGGACGAGAAGCGCCTGCGCAGCCGAATCAAATCGGGCCGGCAGGCGCTCAGGAACACCGACGATTGACCGGCGGATCGAGCCGGTCTATTGCCAGCCGAAAGTCCAGGAATCCAGATACCCCAGGAGTGTCGTGATGCCGGGATCCGTCATGGCGGCATAGAAAACGAGATTTTCAGCGGCTCCGACGCCGCCCGGCCAGGCGAAATCGGGCAGGATCGTCTCGGTTTCCTCACCGGTCGCGATCGTGCGGGTGTACCAATCGGCGGTCTGCGTCCAGCCCGGTGCGAAGAAATACGAGCCGTAGGCATCCAAAATGACAAAGAGCGGTGTGGAAGGGATCGGGGAACCCGGATTGCCGATTGTACAGATCAGATTGCATGGATCGCCTTCCATGAAGAGATGAGATGGCATGGCGAGGCGCACTCCGAGTTCCGGGGCGATCTCGACGGACACGACATGCCGCTGGCCGGGGGCGAGGCGGATCTGGGTATCGAGTTGATCGACGGGATTCCATGCCGCACCGTCGAAGGTTTCGAGTGTCAGGCTGGCGTGTGCGAGCTGCGTGCAGTTCAGTTTTCGTTCCGCGCTGAAGACGAAATGCCGGACCCCGGCGGATGGAATGCTGACCGTTTGATCTCCGTTTTCGGATGCCCAGCCGAGCGTTGTGCCTTCGAAAGGCTGGCCGGCGGCGTACAGGTTAAAATTCGGCTGATCAACGGTGAAGAGATCCAGCGAACCGGTTTCCAGACGTTGGGTGAAGTGGTTCGCCTTGTCGTAATTGTAGAATCCCTTCAATACCTCACCGTCGCTCTCCCAGGTCACATGCACACGCGTCTGGCGGAGCATCGTGCCAGGGGCCGACTGTGTGATCGGGATCTGCGGCAGTGTCTCGGGCAACTGCGCCTCCCAGGAATAGGATTCGCCGTTTACGGTATTCGACTTGATGCCATAGAACGTATCTGAGGGGAATTTCGATCCCCATGGAGTCATGACCCGTGCATAGCAACCGACTTCGTCGCCGTAGATCGTCTGGACTCGGCCGTCCGAGCCTGTGAATCCCCAACCGCCGACAAACCCTCCGGATTTCCGGAAAACGACCTCGGCACCGTCCACGGGCAGACCCATGCTGTCCCGGACGGACACCTCAACCGAACAGGTGCCTTCGGAGTAGCGGTCCGTGACGTTCCAGCAGTATCCGTCGCCGTTGACGTTCATGACCGAGGCGAATTTCTTGCCCCAGCCGTTTTCGTAGGTGAGGGGTGAATCGATGTATACATTGACCGGTTCCCAGTGAATGAACCGCCGCTCCCAGAATTCGTTCCAGACGTGATCTTCGGCGATCGCCTGCGAATTGAGGCACGGGATGAGGCAGGCGCGGGAGGCGGCCGTCGTGATGTCCTGATGCTCGCCGCATCGCCCGACATGCAGTTTATAGACGCGCACCGGCTGGATCGGTCGTTCGGCGCCGGAGGTGAAATCGAGCACATCGAGGACCCATTGGGTGATGACGCCGACTGCGCCGTTATCGATATCGTTCACCTTGTTCTTCCACAGCAGGTCGACTCCGGCCATCCGGTCGCGAAGGATCGGGTAATCGACACGGCCCTCCGGCATCGCTTCGGTGAATGTGAAGAGCCAGTTGCGCCAGAAGACGCCCGTCGGCGGATCGGCATGCGGTGCGCCTGATGTGTCGGGATTGACATAATCCACCGGTTCGTCCTCGATCTTCGGATGAACGATGTAGTTGTAATAGTGCTCGGCGGGCAGTTCGTATTCCGTCACCTCACCGCTTTCCTCGACCCGGTAAAATGTCGTCGTGAAGTAATCGTCATCGACACCGGGAGTGCCGGTATCGACGAGGCGGACGTAATCGAGAAGCGGGTCGTGCTCGTAAATATATTGGACGTTTTCGACGAGCAGTCCGGGGATGAAATCGGGATCCGACAGGTTCTCGGCGGACAACTGGGCGATACAGAACGCGAGTTCGTCCGTGTAGCGGGCATCGGGTGGATTGAGGATCATGTCGGCGTAGACATCCTGATGCGTCGCATCGAGCAGACTCAGGTTATCCGTCAGGTCGTTCCGGAAACGGGCCGGTGCATGTGCAATCGCCTGTCTGGCCATCTGGGTGAGGGGATCCGCGGGCGGCGTCTCGGAAAATTCCATCGCCACCGTTGTCCGGGGAACCGCGGCAGGTGGTGCTTTTTGCAGGTGAGATCCATGAGGCGTGTCGGTCAGTGTCACCGACCGGCAGGAAACCTCGCATGAAGATGCCGTCATGGAATACGGCATCAGGATCGAGAAACAGACCAGGGCGATCGCACAGCATGTTTTCATGGGGTGAACTCCTCATCAGGCAGGTGAATGGTCCAACGAGCCGGACAAGACGTATTCTATCATATTCATCGAACTGAAAACAGAGTTCGCTCTCGGGCGATACATCGAGTCCAACGGGTGTCGATCGTTCATTTGATCTTGACCTGCCGGAACGATTCGTGTTTAATCGGTGAATCGTCCAGGGGGACGCGCCGGAGTGATGGAACTGGCAGACGTGCGGGACTCAAAATCCCGTGTTCCTTACGGAACGTGTGGGTTCGATTCCCACCTCCGGCATACCGAACATAGAATGATCCCGTCAATGGAATATTGCGATGCGGCATGCCTGAAGAGTATAGTGTCGTGAGGAGGGGTGAATGACCCGCAAACGCAACACGATGTACATCTTCCCTGAATACGGCAGCATGGGGATCGTCTGTCTGAGCCAGGCCGAAGGCTCCGATGCCGAGCCATTCGGATCGATCGAGATCACGTGCGGCCCCGAAGATATGCACGGTTTCAACTCGATGAGCAAGTTTCTTCGGCGGACCCAGGCCGTGACGATCTCGCATGCCCCAAACCTGCTGCAAACCGACAATCCGAACCTGACGCACATCGTCATTGCCTGCCATGAATCCAAAACAGGGATCGAAAAAGGTGCCGATCCGCTGATGGTCGTCATCATCAACGTCGATGTAACCGAGCATATCGAAACACTGCGCGAATTCGACACTCGGGTATTCAGTGACGGCTTCTATGTGCTCTCGATCACACTCGACCGGACACGCTCCCATCACTTCCTTCTGGAGGTGTTTGCTCTCGCACCGAAAATCGAACATGCCAATTTCGAGACCCAGATGTCGATCTTCGTCGGCGAACCGCTCCACTATGCCGAGTATACGCCGCCGCTCCGGGATCCCCACGAAGGGCTTGCGGTCGCCGTCCGGAATTATCGAGCTGCATACGACAAGACACTCGCCCCGGATGCCGTCAATCTGACCGGTCTGATCCCCGACGGTCTCGCCTGAAGTCGACTCAACGGAGTCGATATTGGACATTGAACAGGATCTGGTGATCCCCCTCATCCGAATCGGCAAAGGATTTTTCGTAATCCACGAGCAGATTGACCGACTGGTTGAGTCTGTACCAGAACGATGCCGACACGCGCTGGGTGGATTCCTGGTGCCGTGAGACGAACAACGATTCCGGGCGGTTGAATCGATCGATGGCATATCCGACGGTCAGGTTCATGGTGCGTCCGAGATCGCGGCTGAACGACACATAGGCATTGCTATAGTCGCGATCGCCCCGGTCCGTGCTCCCGAAGGAACCGTTGAACGCGATACCCGACCGGAACAAGTCGCTGCACGAAACACCGCCTGTCCATTGATCCGTGTCCGATCCCGAGAAATAATCCGTTGTCTGGTGCCGATATCGGGCATACACACGCCACTCCGAAGTGACTTTGTATTCGATTCGGGGTGACAGGGCATCGGTTGCGTATTCCGCGATGCGCGAATAGGCCGGTGGCCCGTCCTGATCATAAAATTCGATTTCGTCCCTGAATTGAATGTAGGGAAGATACTTAAAATGATTGTAGGCCAAACTCAAACGGAGTTTTTTCGTCGCATCCAGGCGGGCGTTGGCATAGTAGTAGCTCAGACGCGCCGATTCATCGTCGTCGGATAACGTGATTTCGCCGAAATGAGTGAAATACAGACGCGAGGCAAGTGAAAGCTGCGAGTCAAACACGATGATATCGCGCTCGTCGATCGTTTGATCCGTATTTCGAATCGAGGAAAAGGCGATTCCCATTTGTAGATCCGCGGTGGATCTGAACGTCGCATACGCGCCGAACTTCGTTCCATCGATATCCGTGTGTCCTTCCAGCGTGAAGGGATTCCCTCCGCCGAACGCGCCGATGCGCAATCCAGCGATCGGATTGAGTTGAATCTGACCACCCGCGACACCGCCAATTCCGGTAACCTCGCCCATCCGACAGAACCCGATCGAACCGGCCAGGAGGGACTTCCCCAATCCGTAGTCAGCCCGGAGATCGTGTACCAGATAATGCGGGCCGGTTTCCGCTCCGGACTCACCGCGAAACCGCATGTCGGCATAGACCGCCCAGGAATCCCCGGGAGCGCTCCATCCGGCGGTGAACCGGGCGGTTCCGGATGCTCGCGCATCGATTTCCGGATCGTCGGGTATGACGGAAAAGGCTCCGATATCGAATCGTCCGAAGTAGGAAGCCGAAACGATTGAATCCGCAAGGGTGAGCACCGCTATGCATCCAATCAGGATCGCAATCGAACGTTTCATCGCTCATTACCTCCCATCCGGATGACACGCATAACAGAATGAGTCATCGAACCGGTATCCCGGCACACCGTTATGCTCGGAATCCATCTTGCTCTTGTAATGACAGGTCGTGCAGACGAATTGCGTGTA
Organism: uncultured bacterium; assembly: GCA_964472395.1. Classification (GTDB taxonomy): domain Bacteria; phylum CSSED10-310; class CSSED10-310; order CSSED10-310; family CALFER01; genus CALFER01. The sequence continues at coordinate 7,567 of CAYYMM010000052.1, forward strand.
ATTCGAGGGATTCGGGTGGCAGTCTGAACACGAGTATGCTGAGTGCGGGAATGTGGTGATCGGGAATCCCGGATGATCGAAACGTCCCTGGTTCCAGGTCATATCGGTATTGGAGTGGCAGACCAGGCAATCCGTGGGGAAACCGGCCGCCTTATGATCGGGGTTTTTAGCATTCTCGTAATCGGGCTGATGGCAGCCATAGCATTCCGTTGGGGTGCCCTGATAGCGTCCGTTCGGGTGGCATTGCGCGCAATCGAGATTCCGATGTGGGCCCATAAGCGGATACCCCGTGGAGTTGTGATCGAACGGCGACCCAGTCCAGGCGGTCGTATTGTGGCAATCCGCGCATTGCGTCGAGAAACCGGCTGCGCGATGATCCGGATTTTTCGCGTTGTTGAAATCCGCCTGATGACAGGCAAAACAGTCGGTCGGTGTACCCTGGTACCGGCCGTTTGGGTGGCAGAGCGCGCAGTCGACGGTACGATGAGCACCGGTCAACGGGAATCCGGTGGAATTGTGATCGAATGTCCCGGTTTTCCAGTCCGTTGTCGAGTGACATTGCTCACACGCCGTCGGAAAACCCGATGCGGGATGGTTTGGTGCCTGCGTGCGGTCGTAATCTTCCTTGTGACAGGCATAGCAATCGGTCGGGGTTCCCTGATACCGGCCGTTCGGGTGGCACTGACCGCAGGTTGCCGTCTTATGCGCGCCTGTCAGAGGATAGATCTCGTGAGTGAACGAGGCATCGTGCCAGGACGTCGAGCGATGGCAGGCGGGGCAGTCTGTCGGAAATCCCGCGCTCTTGTGCTCGGGGTCGGTCGCATTCCGATAATCGCCGGCATGGCAGGCATAGCATTCGGAAACAGCGGACTGGAAATTGAGAGACGGGTGACACCGGTCACAGGCGATGGCCTGATGAGCGCCGGACAAGCGAAATCCGGTTTCGGCGTTGTGATTCCAGTTGGCAGGAGACCAACCGAGTGGAGAGTGGCAGCGCCCGCATTCCAGGCCGAGTCGAGTCCGGTATGGATCATCCTGCCTGCGCATCCAGTGACAGGCCTCACAGTCCCTTGGTGTGTGTTGTGTATCCCCTCCCAGGTGACACTCTTCGCATGGAGTCACGAGGTGTTTCCCGGTCAGGGTGAAATCGGCTGCGTGAGACACCTGCGCGCTCAGCGGCAGTTTCCATGTGTCTGTCTGGTGGCAATACTGGCATTGAACTCCCAGCCGACCTTTGTGCGGATCCGCATGACAGCTCGTGCAGATTCGATCGGTCGCCGAATAGTGATCGTCGGGATGGCAGGCTGTGCAGTCGTCGAGTTCGGCATGGCGACCTGTCAGGGCAAAACCGGTGATGGAGTGATCGAACGAGCGATCGATCCGGAGAGGTCGTTCGTTTTTACCGCGGTGTTCAGGATGGCACGTGGCGCATTTGTCGCCGAGGGTTGCGTGAAGACCGGACCTGCTCTCGATTTGTGACCGGATGCCCGAGTGGCACATCAGGCAGAGATCCGGAGACAGGGACAGATCGTTTTTATGGCATTCCACACATCGGTCTTTGCTGTCGAGGGCTGCATGAGCCGACGAAAGGTCTCCGGGAGAGGGGCTGGCGACGAACATCGCATGCGCGCTGCACAGGCCGAAGATGAGAAACGACAGAACGATCCGGATTCGGACTTGAAAGGCGGACATGTGTTTTTCCTCCTCACTGGAACCGGTCGAGCCATCCCGGTTCATCCCCACATTCCCATTATCCTTGTTTTCAACTGAAACTGCAAAGCGTCCCGGCCCAACGCTTTGCATCCGCTCTCGTGACTCGTTAGAATGAAGAGAACGTGAACCCGGCCGTTCGGAAGAACCGGCATCCCACATTAAAGGAGTGTACGATGACGAAGATAACTATCACTTACTGCACTTCATGAAACTATGAACCACACGCTGCAGTTGCAGCGGATGAAATCCGAAGCGCATTCGGAATCGAACCGATCCTGATCAAGGGATCAGGAGGAATATTTGAAGTTGTTGTCGACGGCAGGATGATCTTCCGTAAAGCGGATGAAATGCGATTTCCGGAACCGGGCGAACTCGTCCGGTTGATCCGCGGATCCTGATGACACCATGAAGGAACCCGAGTTCAACAATCTGGTGAAGATCATCGAAAACCTCATTCAGGAGGAAACACGAGGTCAACGATTCTTCGCGGATGCAGCCGCTTTCGTCAAGGATCCTCGCGCCATCGAGCTTTTCCAGAGATTGTCCCTCCAGGAAATCGAACATCGGGAAAAGCTTGAATCGGTTCGCAGGAATATCGTCAGAAATCGATCCACCTTGATCGACAGCGGAGTCCGAACAAGGCGGATCGAGTATGACGGCGGCGAGATACCGATCATCTTTGTTCATGCGGAGTCGGAAACCCGCATCGATCCTCCGACGCTGAATCTATTCAAAGCCGAGGAGTTCAAGAAACTGCTCGAACATTGCACGGTTCGTGAGATCATCAGGCTGTCGATGCGGATCGAATTCGATAATTTCGGATTCCTCATCGAGGCTGCGAAGGCCCGGTTCGATGCGGCGGGACGAAAAATCTTTCTGGCGCTTGCAGACGAGGAAAAGCAGCATTATCTCTGGCTGAAGAAATACCTCGAAGAGCATCGGGACTCCGGAGGCGATCGGATATCGAATTGATTTGAATCTACCGGATCGTATATAATGCAGTCTATTGTCGGGTGGTTGTGATCATTCAACAGGGGAGGAAACACGATGAGGAAAATTTTCTGCGTATTGTTCGTTTTGACCTGTGCTGTCTGGGGGGTCAATGCCCAAGAGCATGGACGGGGATATGCCGACACGGTCGATCTGACCCACCTCGAACCGGCATGGACGTCGATCGGAATGGAACCGCGCGGAACGTATCTGGACTGGAGGCTCAATGGGGGCGTGAATTACATGTCACCCATTGAAAATCAGGGCACGACAGGGACATGCTGGTGTTTTGCCGCCACTCATCAACTCGAATCAATGATCAAAATCGACCAGTATCCCCCAATGTTCTCGGATGACTTCTCCGAAGACGCGATTCATGATTGCATGGATCCGATGCCCGGCGGCGGCGGCAATTTCTGGATGTCGGGCGGATACTTCAGCTCGGCCGGTCCGGTTCTGGAATCCTGCCAAGGCTGGTCTCCGTCAATCGTCAACTGCATGGTTTGTGCACAACAGAATTATCGGATGAGAAAACTGATCACCATCGACAACAGTACCGCCTCGATCAAAACAGCTCTTGCAAACGGCCCGGTCCTCACGTCGATGGACAGCACAGGAGGCACCGCACAGGATTTCGACGCATATAATGGAACATTCGTTCTGACCAACGGAACTCCCAGCGGGACGGATCATGCGGTTCTGATCGTGGGCTATCACGAAGGCACGGCCGATCCCGGGTATCTGGCGGGTGATTACTGGATCTGCAAGAATTCCTGGGGCACGGGCTGGGGCGCATCCGGATACTTCTATATCGCCTATGGTGCCGCGCTCATTGGAAGCAACTGCGCGCAGGTCGTCGAATGGGGTGACGCTCCGGTCGCGCCTGCTCGCTCCCTCATTTTCGAAGATCAGAACGGATCCGACGGCCAGTTCTCGGTCGGTTCATACAGTACGGTCTACATTATTCAGAGACTCGTTCCGGATATGAACGGTGATATCGAATCTATTCAATGGGCCAATATCGGTAACAATTTTGCTTACGAGATCCGGATCTACCGTAATTTCAGCGGCTCATCTCCCAGCAATCTCGCCTACACATTCAATCATCCCACGGCAGAACCATACGGCGGGTATCTGACCCATGATCTGACCAGTTCGGTGTCTGTTACATCGGGGACTCCGATCTATGTCGCAATCAAGCTGAACAATCCGACAGGGACAAATTTCCCGATCGATCTGACAGGTGCGTATAGCGGATATGCGTACATCAGTCTGACCTCCATCGGGAGCGGTTATCAGAACATGAGCTCCGTGGGACTCGGCCGGGATTTCAGCGTTCGTGCCATGATCTTCAATCCTACTGCACTGGTCCCGGCGACAGGCCCGATCGCACTCGTCATCATGCTGGTCGCCTTCGGTGCTTTCTTCGCGTGGCGTCGAAAATAACTCACTTGCGCACCATCGACCCGGCAGTCGTCTGCCGGGTTTTTTTTTCGCCGTTTCGACTCACAACCGCCAACCCGGCCAGAATGAACAATGTCCCCGCGCTTTCGCGGATTCCGATTGTTTCACCCAGGAACAATCCCGCCAGAACCGCGGAAGCGACTGGTTGAAGCATGATGTATGAGGCGACCAGGGATGTTGATGACCGGGAGACGGCCCAGGTATTGAGGAAATAATTCAGAATGGTGGCTACGACGATCATGTAGCCGAGTCCCGCCATCGCTCCGGCCGGAATGGACTGATAATCCGCTCGGATCATGGACGGCAGGCTCACGAAGCTAACAAACAATGAACCAAATACGAATGACCAGGCGATCACCGTGAGCGGCGGATATCGACCCAGAATGCGTCTCTGAAGCACCAGAAACAATGCGTAGCTGAGTCCATTGAGAAGGATGAGCAGGTTTCCGAAGGATGCACCGCCGTCGAATGATAGGGAACTGAGATCCAGCATGCTCCAGGCGCCCGTGATACAGGACGCAATCCCGACGATTTTACGCCACGAAATCGCTTCGACCCCTGACATGGCTGCAATGGCCACAGTGAACACAGGAATCGCCGGCATCAGAACACCTGCGCTCGTTGCCGTAGTATGATCGATCCCGATAATGTACAATGCCTGGTTCGCGAAAATCCCAAGAAATCCCATGATTGCAAAGAGGGGAAGATCCGAACGAGCCGGCAGACTCCGGTTATGAATGCGTGCAAACACAAGCAGAACCGGAGTTGCGATCAGGATTCTGAGCCCTGCAACAACAAGCGGGTCCACACTCGACAGGACCCGCTTGCTGACCACATAAAAAGCGGCGAATGAAATCTGAACGAAGATCAGTGCGACATGCACCGGCCAGGGAGCGGGCTCAGTTTTGACCTCCGGGATCAATCCGCATATCCAAACTCGACAGTGTCAGGCTCGCAAGCCAGATCGAACGTATCCGGCATGGTGGCCACCAGCCAGAAGTAGATCGGGCTGAAACTTCCGGCGCCGGTCGGCCATGTAAAGTCCAGGATTGTTTCGAGCGTGTCCGCGGGTTGATAGGTACGGGGAGCGAAACCGAGTTCCTGCGTCCAATCCGGGAAGAAGAAGAACAGATCCAGCACTTGGAGCACGAGATACTGGTCCACGGTGACCGGTGCGGCGCCGCCGTTGGTGGTGTTGATTTCGAGAACGAATCGGTCGCCGCCGTGGAACATATTTTGGTTCAGGTCGAGTGTTTGCGTGAAGTCCGTGACGGATGGAGTTGGGGTTGCAGCCGGAGTCGGGGTTTCCATGGGAGGGGTCGGGGTCGGATTCGTGTGGGATGCCCGGCTATCAGCGGCCTGGAATGCCTCGTATCCGCGAAAACGTCGGGACGAGTCTTTGGTCTGAGTCTGGACGTAGGCCACAACACCCATGTTCGATGCCATCCACCCTCCCTGCATATTGATCTGCTTGGTGATTTCGCGTGTTTCCCCGGCTGCCATGCTGATGGATTCGCCGTAGTAGGGTGTCAGAAACTGCCGCGCCCAACACTGATATCGATTCCCGAGATGCTCGATGTCCTCATACGCCACGGCGACCAGCGATCCGCTGAATGCGCTTTCGGCGGCCAGGAAGATCCGATATTGCGTATCGGAATCCTGAAACACATCGATCGTCAGGGGTGAACTGACATTCTTCCTCGAATTGAAATGCGACTCCAGTACGGCTTGGTCGATGGGCATTGGTTCGAGATTGTCCAGACCGTCTCCGACGACGGCTGGAGTCAGTTCGAGACCATAGAGGTCGAGTCGATTGATTCCATCGGGGACTGGGTCGTCTCCGCGGATCGAGAAACTGATCACGGCGAGTTCATTCCGGGAGTGACCGGAGCGGAATCCATCGACCGCAGAACTGACCTGGGCGCAATAGAGGCATTCGTCCTCGGTGAAGTGTTCGTACAGAACAGTCCGGGGTGCCGCTAAGGCGAGCGGAGCGATCATGCAACACAGAAACCATACTGTCATACCTTTGCCAAACATCTTTTGACCTCCCTGTCCGTTGACCGCGCGGGACACTTTGCGTGGTATAGACCTAAAATCGATATCATAAAGAGCAGTCGGCAAGGATGCTTTCCGCTCCCTTTTTATTCTAATGCAAATTTCTTGCCCGGCAACCTCGATTTCGCTCAAGGAAGTGTCGCTTCCGGGGACGCCCACAGGACGATGAAAACTGAAGGATTAGTGTTGAGAAAAGCGAAAAAAAGAATTAAATTCAGCTTTCGGCCTTAGAAAGGCCTCATTCCCGCTCTTTAATCAAAGGATGGACCAGCGAATGAACATGAATCTCCATTTCTCCGTTTACTCCGATGCGCTCAATGGAATTCCTTCCACACTCGCAGAAAAGAATCCGGAAAATCGTTATCACTTCAGCCATGCCGTCTGGCAGTTGGCTCGAATGGGAGCCTATAACGCGACCGGCGAGATTCCTTTGGCGGTAAGACTGGAACGCAATGGTGAAATCGGAGAGCTCTACGCAGATCACGAACGCTACATTGCCCTGATCGATACTTCTGAAACCGATCCGGCCGATCCGGCGCTGCTCGGTGAGATTCTCCTGGGATTCGCTGTTCGCCTTGCCACCTCGACATCATCCGATTCCCTCTCGTTTCACATCGTCTGTTCATCGAAAGCCATCGAATCGGTATCATCATCGTTGAAGGACTGGAAGAACCACTCCGATCTTCTGGCGGTCCTCACCAACCAGATCGATGACCATCGCCCTGCAATGAATCTCGCCGAATCATTTGCCTCAGGCGAACTCGCGCACAACGTCATTATTCGGACGACGATTGAGTATCAGCGGCGTCGACAGGGCCGGCTGGGCGATGAATCGCTCTGGGGCCGTGAACTCGACGGCCTCAAGGTACTTCAGGATGCAGGCATTGCCGGCAATGATCTCGGTCCCGCACTGAAAGCTCTGATCCGTACCGTTTCAACGGCGGCTGCAGCCGTGACCCGGAAACAGCCCATTGATCGCCAGGCGGCATTTCTCATGATCCGCGATTTTCAAAGACGCGCCCGGATGGCGATTTCGAGTGTTCGGATGATCGATGAGCGATTTATTTCCGAAGACTCCATCCCGCATGTGTCAGCACCGCGCTGCCCCTCCTGGCGTCAGGCCGGAATCGACCGTATCCCCGGGCTCCTTCTCCGCACCGATCTCGATGCATGTGTCAAATGGGCTCGAAGGGCTGCGGGAATATCCGGAAGAGGGCTTCTCCCGATCTTCCTGTTCAACGGCGAATCCGGAAACGGCACCAGTCTGATTCTGCGTGAAACCGCTCTGCACCTGTATCGTCAAGGGTATACGATCGCCGAGATTCTGGATATCGAATCCGCCGCGAACGATGCCGAGCATCTCGCCAACGCCGCTATGGCCGGAGACTCCCCGCTGATACTCGTTTGGGATGACTGCCTCGGACTCGGCCAGGATCCCATCGCCTCATTTCGTGAAATCGCATCGGCTCAGATCAGTGGAGCACCGATCGTAATTCTGGCAGCCTATCCCGATACCGGTTTATCGATGAAGCAACTCAAGAAAATCCAGCATACCGTGGTTGAGGAGTTTACGGTTCACGCGCCGGCCGGTGACGAACTCGCGACGCTGAAGATCGACTCGTTCCCCGACAACGGTTCGTACCTTGATGCGTGGTTGATCGGACACCGATCGACAACTCTTTCAGCGCTCGCCGGAGATCTCGCTTTCGATCTCGATACCGCTGGGCCTGATATCGGTATGTTGCACCGTACAGTCCTGGCCATGGGAATCCTCGGCCTATCAACCCCGATGAAACTGCTCGAAAACCTCTCCACACCTGAAACCCTCACAGCAGCATTGAAAATGGTATCGCACTCGGGTGAACACCTCATCAGGAGTGCGCCGGCCCATTACTCTGGCTATGATGATCCGGTATGTGATTTCGGTCATATCCGGATGGTGCGTGCGGTCTGGGATGCGTTGAAAATGGAAGATTCGACCATTCTGAGGATTTATGAGCGAGTTATTTGCATGTTGTTCGAAACCTCTCGGTTACAGAACTGGACACCGCGCTTTCTCCGTGTGCTATTCGGATCAACAATCCTGTCACCCGGGATCAAGGCGGAGTTGCTCAGTAAAACCGCGCAGATTCATGAAACCACACCGGATGTTTCCGGGACACGCGTATTGGCTGACCTGCTCGTGCTGGTCAACGACGATATCAAGGACGATCGGTTGAGTCTCCTTCTGACGGATCTTCTCTCTGCGCGAGTGCGGGTCTGCGCAGTGGACTCATTCATCGCTCTTCCGGTCCTTCTGAGAAACAATCTCGGCGCTCTGGAAAACACCGAAAAACTGAAAGCGCTCTGTGCCGCCCAGCCATCATTGGACCGGATCGGGTTTAAATTCCTCACTCGGTATCTCGGCGACCATATCCCCGGTGAACTCGGATTTCAGGCTGTCGATGACGCTCGAACTGCTGCCGCCCGTGATCCCGACGATGGACACGCTGTGGCGGCTTATCTGCGACTGGTGTCACAGAGGGGTTCGGATGAACAGACCGCGAGGGCCGAAAGCGAGACCCGCACTTGGCTCGAAATCAATCCCGAGGATCGGATCGTGCGTCGGGCATTTGTCGACTTTACACTCAAGAAGGGCACTCCTGAGCTTAAAAAGCAGGTTTTTGAGCAGACTGCGGCATGGCTCGGTACCCATCTCGATGAAGGCCCTCTCCGGAAAGGTTTCATTGATCTCGCGATTGCCCTTGAAGACACCAAAATACTGGATGCAGCGCTCGAAGCTACGGCCAACTGGATCGAGAAGCGCGGCAACAATCGCTGGGTCCGCAAAACGTATCTCGATCAGGTCCGCCAGCGCGGGCACCGCGAAACCACCTTGCGAGCCGCCACTGCCATTCTCGCCTGGGTTAAAAACAACCGGGACGATCGGGATGCGATCCGGGCGCTTCTGTCCATGGCCCTCAAACTCGAAAACCCCCGTTTGACCACCGATGTCCTGTCGCTCGCCCACGCCTGGCTCGTCAATCACCTCCACGACCCCGATCTGATGCGCACGTATTTGATTCTGGTTGATCGCGCGGGTGAGGGGAAATCGGTTTCGGATGCCGTGGAGCATCTCGACGCATTCGTGACTCAGAACCCAGAGGACAGGGATGCCCGCGAATCACTCCTGAGTCTCGCCGCAAAGAACATCGAAAAAAGGCTCCAGCAGAAGGTCTACGATCGGCAATCGCAATGGCTCGAACAGCTGCCCGGTGTCGACAAGACCATGGAGTATATGATCGGCAGACTCGGGGTGCGAGCAGGGATCGCGAGGCGCGCCATCCCGTTGCTCGAACGGGCAGTCACCCGTGAAGACTCCGAACTCCGTGAACATGCATTGCTGTGGCTCGGAAGCGCATATCGAATCTCTGGCGAATACATCGACGCACGCGCCACATGGCGGAAGGTCTTGGAATCCACCGATGAAAAAATGAAGGAAAAGGCCACCAGGAATCTCGAGAGCCTCGAATCCTTCATGGCCAAGAAATACCCCAACGGGTATCCCCCTCCAGAAGACAAACCGGCTCGCCCACCCCGCAAACCGCGACCGGTTCCTCGAGAACGAACCGAACCACCTGTCCGCTCTGCGGTGTCCGACGACACTCAGCCTTTGCCGATTCCAAGGGAGGTGCGGGAACACCGAGACGAACGCCCACGCCCGGAGAGACCTTCACGGCCTGATCGGTTTCCGACGGATCGACCGCGAGGTGATCGACCGATGCGGGAAGGATCGCCCCGTCCGGATCGGCCGCCGCGAACGGATCGACCGCCGCAACCACAGCGTGACCGCGGTCCTGGTTCGGGAGATGGACGACGTCATTCCGGCGGATCTCAGGGACATGCCCCTGCTGCCGGAGCTACGCTGGGCGATCTCCTGAAGCTGAAAGGATTGAATCTGATCGCAGAACTTGAAAAATCCGCTCGTGAAGCGAAGGAGAAGAACAGCGAGAAGAAGTGATGATAACGATCAGAACGCGCGGAGGCATTCGGATGCCAACTCCGGAATGACCGGATTGACGCGTGTTCCGGTGGCATGAAAGAAGCTTCTCGCGTGATCATCCTCGAGATGCACATCCGGCAGAATGCGGATTCTCCAATGCCAGTCGTCGCGGATCATGTCCCAATACCCGCGGCTCGCGCCCCATTTCGGATTGGGTCTGTTCATGAGTGCCATGAGAAGCGGGAAAGGTCCAAGCAGACGAAACAGACGATCCAGAACGCCGCGAATGAGATGTCCAAGGCCGGACAGAGTCACTTTTGGAATGTCCATGAAACACGAAACGTGCTCGACGGGTTGCACCCAGATTTCGAAGGGATGACCTGCAAAAAACGGGATGAATGCGATATAGTCCGAGTTTTCCGCGATGATGCCATGCGGTCGTCCTTGCTCGCGCTTCCGAAGTTCCTCCTCATAGATATCACAGAACAAACATCGTTCCTTCATTTTGAACCATTCATGTGCGCCGGATAGTTCCTTCTGTACCTTTTCGGAGATGAAGGGTGAGACCACGAGATTCATAGTCGAATGATTGTGTGTGAAACTCAGATTCTGTCCGTAACCGAGGTAGGCATAAGGGTGTCCCAGACGTTCATCGCGATCCAGATCGGCCATCCGTTCACGTAACATGATCAGAGACGATGTCCAGGCATCGGCGTCGAGCGCCCATGGGGCTACACCGTGTCGAGGAGACATGATGACGACTTCGTGCGCGCCAGGAGAGCCCATTGTGTCATACAGACGCTGTCCTTTGCGTCTGAGATCGTCTTCGATACGGAAGATCGGCTCCTGAGCCGCTATGACGCGGATATCCCAGCCATTTCCTATCGCAGCACGACGTGTATAACGAATGTCACGCCCAACCATCGCCGCAATTTCGGTTACGCCCTCCGGGGAATCAGGACAATACGGACAGATACCCAAATCGTCCGTGTAGATATGATTCCGAACGCGGATACGATCCAGTCGCGCCCTGAGAGTTTCGGGGTCCAGATTCTGAGGAGTGTAGGTGATCCATTTCCGCGTGAGTGGATTCCGTCTGAGTTCCGCCATGATGCCTCCTGATAATGACTCCGGCAGGGATCCGGCTTGCGGTCATGTATCATATGCCGGTCCCCCGACCTGGTCAATGCACATGGTCCATTCCTGCAACTCGATTGCCATCCAGGCACCGACACTATAGAATTCGATGGATACTGAACCTTTCCTTCACGTGGATCGTAAGAACGAGGTAGAAAGGGCCGTCGTGAATCAAGACGATCTGGCGCACATTCAAAAATGCCTGGAAGGCGATCGGAATGCTTTTCGGCCGCTGGTCGAGCGGTATCAGAGAGCGGTGAGCATTACGATTTCGAGAATGGTGTATGATATGGAAACGGTTCGTGATCTAGTACAGGAAGTGTTTCTCAACGCGTTCAGCCGGTTGAGCACTTTTGACCCGGTCTATCCGTTCAAGACCTGGATTCAGCGAATCGCGGTTAATCGCGCGATCGATCACCTCAGACGCAAGCGCCCGGAAATGCTGATCCTCGATGACGACATCGAAATGGAAGAGGGAACGGTGAGGCCGCAATTAGAGGATTCGCGACCAACTCCGGAGGCAAATCTTGTCAAACAGGAGGAGTCCGAGATGCTCCGACACGCCGTGCAGAGCCTCGAACCGGATCTCAGAGCTGTCATTGTTTTGCGTCATTTCCAGGATATGAATTATGATGAGATTGCGGAAGCTCTCGATATTCCTCTCGGCACCGTGAAAAATCGGATCTTCCGAGCTCGTGAAAAGCTACAGACCCTGATCCTTGCTCGAGAGGGAACAACTAAGGAGAATGTCCGATGAAGTGCGATCAATACGTCCAACTCCTGGACCCGTATCTCGATGGTGAACTGAATACCGGCGAACGCGATGCATTTGAGCATCATGCGAAAGTGTGCGGAACCTGCCATGCCCGGCTGGAAGATCGTCGCAAGCTGCTCACCATCCTGACCGCCGCCCGTGGCGACGAATGGAGCATCGATATCGCAGATTCCATCATGACGGCAATTCATACCATGCCTGCCGCCGGTTCTTCTTCTCCTCTCAGACTTCCGATCATCATTGCCGTGGCCAGTACGCTGATCGTCTTTTTGCTGCTGATGCTTTTTGGCGCGGGCAGCATCGCCACCGGCATCCCGCCCCTCGATATCTTCAGGACACTCGTCTCGATGGTCGAGATGCCGGCGACCGTTCAATCCAATCTGCATGAACTCAAAATCATCTTCGGAACACTTCTGGGCGTCGGACAATCCCTGATCCTGCTGGTCTGGTCCTTCTTCAAAAGCACCATCATGAACTCACCGATGCTTGCAATCCCAGCCATTGGCCTGCTGGCAGGGATAGCGTTTATTTTTTGGTTTCGTGTCCGATTCAGCCGAGGAAAATTAATGTCATGAGCCCGCGTTGGTGCATACTCCTGATGACGCTCCTGTGTCCCGTCTGCTTTTCTTCAATGGCAGAAAAAGAACATGTGGAAAAAAAAGCGATCGAACTCGATGCGGGGCGCCTGATCCGGGAGTCAATCCAAGCCGCGTTGAACGGAGAATCCGGCCAGATCCGTGAAAACCGTATCGCCTTCGGTCAATCCGTACACGTACCTGGGAACGAAACACTCAAAGATGGTGTGGCCGTATTCGGCGGATCGGCTGTAATCGAGGGTAATGTGGCCGGCGATGTAATTGTGTTCGGAGGCAATGCACGGATAGCCGGATGGGTGGATGGCGATGTGGTCGTGGTCGGCGGAAATGTCGATCTTACGGGATCCGCCCGAATCAGCGGCAGCGTATTGTATCTGGGAGGTGCTCTGAATCTCGACCCTGGCGCCGTCGTGGCGAAAGAGATCGTCAATCTGACACTGAAATCGTTCGAGGCACTGGATGGAAGCCCGCTCATCCATTTCAGCATCATGCGGCTGGCCACTCTGTTCAACACCATCGCCGTCATCTGGTGGGGCATCGTCAGTTTTCTGGTGACCGTGCTGTTCAATCGGAACATCGAGCAGGCCGCTCACACGATGATCAAACACCCGCTCCGCACGACATTCACCGGACTGGCATTCCATTTCGGCGCTGCGGCAGCGATCGTGTTTCTGATCGTCATCAAGATCGGAATCCCGCTGTCTCTGTTCGCGTTCCTGGCCTGGTTCATCACCTGCATCTTCGCCGTACCGGTCGGTTTTGCATCTCTGGGCAATTGGATCTACCGACGGATGAACCGCCCCGACACCTCGGTGCTCATCGCCTGTCTTACAGGATTCATCATCCTGTCTTTGCTTCGATTTCTTCCATTTTGCCTCGGATGCGTCATCTGGCACGTCTGGGCTCTGGCCGCGATCGGAGCGACGATCCTCTCGGGATTCGGATCGGAAAAACCGTGGTTCCCCTCTCCCGGGAACCGGCTCTCAACCGACTAATCAACCCGTTCACCAGGCAGCTTGCCACCGGCCGCCATCGCGGCATCATGACACGCATCACACCGTGGAGGCTCGGCCATTCTGCCTCCGGTATGGCACTCCGAGCATTGCAGGGATCCATGCATCTCGTCGAGTTTCAAACCGGTAATCTCGTGCCGGAACCCCTCCGGCCACGATGAGTGGCATTGCTCACAATTCGTCGGCATCGAATGATGATTGGTCGCCCGTCGATGGCACTCGATGCACGGCACGTTGCGGTGGTATGCCTTGAGCGGGAAACGCGTGCTCGAGTGATCGAATGCGGCCGTTCCGGCGAGTTCAGCAGTCTGTTGAGGCGCCGCCGTCATGGGCTGATCCGGCTTTACACGATGACACGATTCGCAGTTCGCCGAGGTGTTCAGCTCACGATGGCATCCGAGACATTGCCGGTGAAACGCGCCTCTGAGATTGACCACGCCGGTTTCCGCATCGTTCCCTGAGGCCGCATGACATTGCTTGCAGGCGGGGTACGGAGGCTGGGACGAATGGTGATGGCAGCGGGTACAGGCAGTATCCGGCATTGTCGCATGCAGCGCATGATCGAATAGAACCGGATCGTACATTCCCGTCAGATAGTCGATTCGGATCGAGGCGGGCGCATGCCGGGCCGCGTCCGGAGGAATGGTCGGGGTCGACCGATCCCGCGGACACGGTTTCAGACAGGGATCGTCCCTGGTCGGCAGCGAACACGAGTGGCACAACGCGCAGTCCGGGATCGGTGTCGGTGAAGCACCCGAGCCGGAACTCACCGTCACACCGAACACCATCGTCACGATCAGAATGCTCGCGGTTTTCATCGATCCTCCCCGTTTCTCCTCAGCCGCCGGCACAATCGGAAAAATTACCGTGCAGAGCCGATAAAAGAAAATCATACCGGCCAACAACCCGAGAGTGATCGATATTTCACCGATTGACGGAAAGTATCGATATCCCGCTGAGGGAGGAGTGAACGCGGTCAGATATACGTTAATCCGATTGAGCACGACGCCTAGTACGACAAGCAGCGATCCGGTAAACTGCATCGCCGGGGACTTCCTGAGCTTATCGCTCAGAAACAGGACGATCGGGACGAGCAGACACGGGATCATTTCGACCAGCCAGAGGATTGATTCGATCGAACCGTCTACGACCAGTGCCAACCGACCACGGATGTTCAGATCGATCAACTTCGCCATCCCGTATGCGCTCATCGGGATGAGTGCAATCCTGGAGAGTCCCGCAAAAACACCCGGATCGATCCGCCGCCCCGCCGAGCGCATGACCGCATGCGTTGCGACGACGACGGACGGGAAACCGCACATGATCGCTGAAAGCAGGAAGAGGAGCGGGAGCGCTGGCGAAAACCACAGCGGATGCATCTTCGTCGAGGCGATCACCATGAGCGAACCCAGTGCGGATTGATGCATGAGTGACAGAACGACCCCGAGCACGATGGCGAACGGCATGAAAGACCGACCGATCATATCGAGCAACCGGATGCTCCATTCCGCGCCCCTGGTAAACTTGCCGAGAATACCCGGCAACCGGACCCGCCCCTGAAAACGCTCGACGAACACCGGAATGAACTCGAAATACAGCACCATCAGATACGTCATGACACACATCGCGACTTCAAAAAGCGCGGAATGAGGAGACCACATCGACGGCAGGATCGGATGCCAGATATTGTAGTAGCGGCCCAGATCGATGAACAAACTGATCACAGCACCGGTGTATCCGAACATCGCCAGCAGGAGTGCGGTGCGTTTGATCGGTCGATAGGCACGGCGGTGGAAGATTTCGAGCAGCGCAACCGAGGTAAAGCCGCCGGCAGCCACTGCGACAAACGACGCGACACCGACGGCTTTCCAGATGCCCCATGCATATAGATTATCGAGATTCGTGACGGTGGCGAGTCCTTTCGTGAAGCGGATGATCGTGAAGAACAACCCATTGAGCATCAGAATCCCGAGAAGGATGGTCGTCGCGGTCATCCAGCGGAGCTGACTCGATTCATACCGGAGTTTCGATTTCATGACTTGTCGGCTCCGTCCGATGATTGGGAGGAGTCTTCCGCCGATCGATCGGGGTCGAGCGCAATCATGGCGCCTCCGAGAAAGCCCGCGAACAGAAGCGGAGCGAGACAAGCCTTGAAGACGCTGTGCTGAATACCTTCGATCAACCGGGGCGGCGCTTCGTCCGGAAGTTTCGGGAAACCGAGCGATTCGAATGGAAGCGATGACAGATACATCCAGCTCGTCCCACCAACCTCACGCTCGCCGAACACATGATCGAGATATACTCCGTGGTGCGATTCGATCCGGGCATGTGCCAGAGCGATCAGATCCTCCCGATGCCCGAAGGTCATGCACTGTACCGGACAGATTTCGACACACGCGGGAAGCTTGTTTTCGGCCAGACGGTGCGCACAAAAATCGCATTTCCGGATCCGGGGGGTCGCGGCACGATCATACTCGAACGCGGGAATCTCGAATGGACACGCGACCATGCAGTATCGGCACCCCATGCATTTCCCCGCATCGTAGGTGACCGACCCGTCCGGATGACGGTCGAACGCCGTGACCAGACAGGCTGAGTAGCATGCCGGGTCTAGGCAGTGATAACACTGCGTCTTGACGAAAACAGGACCGGATGATTGCGCCTCATACGCATTGATCAATGTAAAGGTATCCGGATCATGCACTCGCCGACGCGCTGGAATCGGCGGATCTTCGAATGCCGATACCGGTTTGTGTTCGAAATCCCCCTCCTGATTGCACGCGAACTCGCACTTCCGGCATCCGATGCACTGCGTCAGATCAACGAGCACACCGAGTGGTTCTTTGAGAGGTTTATCCGGAGAATCCGATGCTGCGATCCGCGGGCCGAGAACAGCGGTTGCGGAGGCGAGGGCAAGCTGTTTTAAAAATCGGCGTCGATCCATGATGGACTCCTTCTGCCATATCCCCCGGAGAGATTATAGGGATATTGGAGGGAAAAATCGAACGGGGTTTGGTTTTCGGTTTTCAGTTTTCGGTATTGGGCGTTAGGCGTTGGGCGTTAGGCGTTGGGCGTTGGGTATTGGGCGTTGGGCGTTTTTCGATATGGCGATATATAGGGACACCTTACTGAATTCGGGGGGAGGACGGGAGGATTCGGCATGGAAAATGGAACGTGATGCGTTACTGGAAGGCAATTGAGGAAGCCGTTCCGCGCCAGTAGGGTCTGGGCCCGTCGGGAGTGATCCACGCGACCTCACCCTCCGTAGGAATCACCATCCCGTTGCGACTCGAGTAGTTCCGCCAGCGACCTTCCCATGGTGTCGGAATCACTTTGCCGCCCACGACCCGGCCTCGCGCATCAACCCGCATGGATGCTATCAACCCATCCGGATCGAAGGAGACGCGCATAGTCACCGCAATACCGTTCAGTTCCATCGAGGCATCGGCTGAACGATCGTCCACTCCGGCCCATCGCACCCCCTGGCTCGGCAGCAGCGCCGTCGGATACCAGGCTGCCTCGGCAAAAAAGCGCATCAACTCGCCCTCGGCAATCTCGCGAGTGCCTCGCAGATTGGCGACTGAGAACAAGCCGAAGAGCGATGCGTGCAGGATCCCCTCACCCGCGACAAACGCATCATGCACCCGCACATTTACACCGGGCATCATCGCGATCCGCGCATCCCAGACAAATCCCGGGGTGCGCGTCACCACACGTTGAATCGAGGTGAACCGCTTCCAGTTCTCGCCGGTCTCACTCATGTTGAACAGCCCGTCATGGTGAATCGTAACCGCGTTCACGATGGCCTGGCCGGGTGTTAGTGCGAGAGAAAAATAACGTTGGACGATCGGGGGCAGATCCGCGGTTTCGGTGGAGTCGAAGCGTGCGCCCGATGAGGGGACTGCGGCGGCTTCGATTCTTGCGATCATCTCGCGGGTCCGACGATCCCATCGCGACATGCTGAAGAGAATCAGAGCGGACAGGATGGCGATGAGTATGAGCGTCGTGATGATGAGAGCTTTAATCATGGTGTGGATCTTTCGGAATCTGGGGGAGGGGTTCTGCCGGACTTTTTCTGAGGCGTGCCATGATCGAGGCGGTGTCGAGGTTCAGGTAGTGTGAGAGCATGGCGTAGAGTTCGGGATCACGTCGTTTCATTTCGCGGGGCCGCCCGAAAAACGCTTCGACGGCCACCGCAAAGAATTCGGCTTCATTTTCACCTGCATAAGCCCGGAGCAAGTTCCTGGAACGCGGGTCCCGAATCTGACGGATCCGCTCGGCCATGATCCGGATCCAGGGCCCGGCTATCGAGGCACTCATGCCGGGCGGCACGCCGTCGGCATCGCCATCGACCATGTCCATCACATGCGCCATCTCGTGAAGCCCCACATTGCCTTCACCGTCAGTCCCACCACAAAACGCACGGCGAAGGTCGCGCTCCGAGAAAATGACGGGGCCCTGCTGGTGGACAATGCCTGCAACCGGATTGTCATCCGCCATTTCATATTCCTCGTCAAACGCGGTCGGATACACGAGAATATCCCGGACGCCGGGCCATTCCCACTCCGGGATTCCATGTCCGATCATCGCTGCCGATGCCGCGATGAGCAGCCGGACATCTTCGGCCACCTCGGAACCCCTCAACCCATAGATGTTCTGCTCGGCAAGGAACAGGCGGATATCGGTTTCGAACCGGTTGCGTCCGTTCGGATCGAGCGCGCGATAGAACGGCACACAGCGCACCAGAATGGATCGCCAGGAATCCGGAAAAGGCTGTCGGGCTAGTTTGAGGCGCGCGAGATATCGGTGCATCGAAGCGTAATAATAACCGGCGGCCGTGACGATGCCGGTCAGGATTCCCAGCCCGAGCGTCCCGTTGGCTTCGACGACCGCGCCGAAAACGACGCCCATGGTGAGCGCGACGGCGATATGAACACGGGATTGAGTTTTCGGCCAGACGATCATACGTTAAACGTATCGGGAGGAGTTCCGTTTGTCCAGTTGTCTTGATTATGAACGCGGTCCGATCCGTCCGCCGAGTGAATCGCGGAGTCTCTTTCTGCGCATCATGCGGAATTGCCCCTGGAATCGTTGCACCTTCTGTCCGGTCTACAAGGGTGAGGTGTTTTCGGTTCGGTCATGTGAGGAGTTGTTTGCCGATATCGAGGTGCTGGCGGCGATGCGGGAAGCGGTACGGGAGCGCGCGCAGGATCATGATCCACATCTCGGATTGCCCCGATCCGTCGCACTCGATATGCTCAGAACCCCGCGTCTGCCGGAGGCATTCCGATCATTCATCCTGTGGGCCACAATCCCCTCCGGCAATGTGTTCCTGCAGGATGCCGATGCGCTGGTCATGAAAACGGATGACCTTTGTCGTGTTCTCGATCGGCTCCGGATCACCCTGCCCATCGGACGGATCACGAGTTACTCGAGAGCCTCGACGGCGGCGCGACTGGGGAAACGGCTGATTGCGCTGCGTGAGACCGGGCTTGCACGGATTCATCTCGGGGTCGAATCGGGCGATCCCGAAACCCTCTTGCGGGTTGAGAAGGGAGCGACACCTGAACGGTTCATCGAAGCCGCCGAGCGCATCCGTGAAGCCGGGTTGGAACTGTCGGTTTACGTGATGCCGGGGCTTGGCGGCACGGAGCGATGGCGCGAGCATGCTATTGCGACAGCGGAACTGGTTCGGGCCATGTCGCCGGACACGATCCGCCTCCGCACCCTCGCGATCGCTGCCGCAACCCCTCTTTTTGAAACTGTCCGGAGCGGTCGCCTGACCCCTCAGAGGGACATGGCCACACTCGAAGAAATCCGGTTGTTTCTCAATCATCTGGACGGATGGATGGGCGAGATCGAGAGCGATCATGTGTTGAATCTGCTGCCGGAGTTGAGAGGCCGTATGCCCGAAGATCAACCGGCAATGATTGAACTGCTGGATACCGCGCTGAGCCTCGATCCGGAGAATCAGACTCTGTATGTGGCAGGTCGCCGGGCGGGTGTGTTCCGGGATCTGACGGAACTGAAGGATCCATGGAAGCGCGCAGCCGTCGCAGGATTGCTCGCAGAGTGGCGAAACGAAAGGATCGACCCCGAAGAGGCGATCCGGGAAATCATGGGGCGATTTTTATAGGAGCACTTCGGCGAGAATCGGCTGAGGCCGCTTTCAGATAATTGATCGGGTCCAGGATCGGCATGCGTTCGCCGTCGATCAGGATACCCAGCAACCCATCGACTTCGGACCAGATCCTGAATGCTTCCGTGAGAAAGAAAAGGCCGGAGTCATCGATATCCTCCTCGACCATCGTCGCGATGATTTCAAACAGCCGCCGTGTCGCGATACATGGACCGAGCAGGACTGGATAATGGTCGCCGTTGAGGAGTGGCGGTCCGAGTTCCGTTCGGAGATTTTCACCGCCCGAATTCCGCATGAGGCGCGTGATCGTGAGTTGACTCGATCGATCTGAGTGCGGGGAGCCGACTGCCCAGAGGATATCATGACCGAGACCCCATTTTCTGAGATACAGAGCGAGCGCGCCGTGATGCTGCGCCGGACATTGAGCCAGCAACTGCTGCAGACATGTCGATTTGGAATGCGATCGAACAACAGCGCGAGACGGATAGACCAGAAATCGATCCGAGTCGATCCAGTTCTGCACGGCGAACACCGCCTGCGCATCGCCTTCCGGTTCGAGCTGCTCGATGATATCGATGTGATGACACAGTTTGACCAGGTTCTTCAGCTCACCGGAGAGTGTCTTGTCGGCCCGTGCTTTCTGCGACACCGGTTTGGGCGTTTTCACATCGAAATGCATGCGGACAGCCGAGTCGTTCCCGGGAGTTGTGACCAGAAGAATCCGGTCGATCCCAGCTTGAACACATTCTTCAACCAGCATCTGCACGAACGGAATGCACCGACCGTCCCGGGTGAAAACAGGCAACATGACGCGCGGAACGGCAAAGGAAGCCGAAAGAAGATCCGGACTGTCTCCCGTCAATGGAATGATCGCCTGATGTATGTCGTTCATATGTCGTCCACCGGTGTGTCTTATCGCAACAGCACATCGCACGTGAATCGGATTTTTCGGACCAGCCTGCCCAGAGCATTCTTATGGATGTTTTTTCGGATGAGGTGCAATAGTCGACGTTCGATCTTGAATGCATCCCAGTCTGTTTTTTTCTTCTTCGATGACGGAGCCTGGGGTTTCGCGTGTTTCAACGGTTCGTAAATCGACGCGGCCGGATAGCCCCATGTCTCGAGATCGGCGGGGTCACAGAACCCGATCATCTCCTGCAGGAGCTTTTCCCGCACGGGATCGCCCGCAACACCATTGACCCACTTATCGATCGAGCTGGTGACAGGACGTTGATGCTGCTTGACCCCGATCGGGTCGCCGAGTCCTTTTTGTTCGGTGGGCTGCTTCTTGCCGTACTCGACCATATCCGGTTCGAAATCCAACCCGAGTATCTGACAGATTTTTTCCATGTGACCAGCCGGATCCTGAACCAGATCCTCATAACGCACATGATACCGCGGAACAGACGTTTCACGCAGAAACCGGGCGATGGCCGGCACATACCGCTCGATGATCGGATTGAATCGATGCGCTGCCTGCCAGTCCCCCTCGAAAAATGATTCGGCGTATGACGAAAAAATCGCACCGGGATGACGGGTCAGGACGATGTATTTGGCCAACGGGTAGACTTTGGTGATGAATGGCAGGACCAGGGCATACGCGGGAGTTTTATCCAGCAGCATCGTCTTGCCGGGAGCCGTCGGGAGCAATCTGCCGTAAAGAGCGTTGCAGTAGGCACGCAATGCATCGAGATAATCGGCTTCGCGGCCGGGCAATCGGTCAACGAATTCGCGCTGAGCGGCCACTGCCCGGAGATGATCGTACGGCGCTTTCTCGACGGTGTCGTAGTATCCGAGATGAGCGAGCGGAGTCAGCAAATGAGGTTCCGGTCCGCCCAGAACCTTGGAATGAGAGCTGATCATGCGTTCAAGCAATGTGGATCCCGAGCGCGGGCTGCTGATGATGAAAATCATCCGCTCATTCATGTCGATTGTCGTCGTCATCGCGTGTCCTCCGAAAAACAGGACACTATTGTAGCCGTTCCCGCAATCATCGGCAACACATGGGATGCGTCAAAACTTATATCCGACACCCGCCGTCAGAATCAGATCATTGTGCTCGTTGTCGTCCTTCGGATCGCTGTTGTATTTATCCTGCGCAACGAGCCGGATGGTGAAACGGTCGCTCAGGCCGGCTTCGACACCCACTTCGGCATTCAGCAGGTAAACACTGAAATCCTCGAAACTCGGGAGATACTCGATTCCCTTCCAGATCTTGGATGTCTTGCTGAGTTTCCATTCGAGGCGTTCCGTGATCTTCAGCGCGATCGTATCGGGATCTTTTTCCTCATTAAGATCCTCTTCGTCATAGTCGTACTCGGTCCGGATATAGGTGGCACCGATATCCGCGCCCCAACTCATCTCGGGTGTTTTCACGAAAAAATACCCGAACCCGGGACCCGCCAGAAATCGGTAATCGAGATCCGCGATGTGGTCGTGGTTGGCTTCCAGCCCCAGATACGCATACATTTTCTCATGGAAAAGACGTTTGTAGTCCGAAAACACGCGGCCGTTCTGCACAGTGGTCTCGTTGACAAACCGGCCATCGTCCTTCTCCACTTCCGCCTCACCGTAGTTTCCCTCGATCCCGAACTTGAACTCGTTCTGCTTATTTCGCCATTCGGCCAGGAAACCGAGATTCGTGGTGAGAGTTTCGCTGTTGCCGGAGGTCATGTTGAATCCGAGATTCAGCCCGCCGAACCAGGCATTTTCCGGAGGAGGCGGCGGATCCCCGGCCCGCACGGTCGGGAGTGTCATCATGAGCACAGTCATAAGAACGAGGACTGATGAATGAAAATTGTTCATATTTTGCTCCTTCCAGGAATTTGACGATTCGCGCAACTTCAGTGAAGTTAGTCATCTGTCCATGAAACAGGTTACAGGGAACCGGTTTGCACCCGATCAATACGTGACTCCAGGATCGCCACCAGATCGCTCAGACGCGTCACACTCCGCACCTTCCGCCCCGGGTCT
>CAYYMM010000053.1:0-30340 GCA_964472395.1 uncultured bacterium
CGAACGCCGGATCGTCAAACTGCATCCGGTAAAAGCGCGGGGTGAGACGATCGTGCTGTACGATCCCGAAGGGATTGCGACAGAGTCATTCGAAACCGGTTCTTCATATGTTCAGTCCCGATGCCCGGAATGCCGCAGCAATCGATTCGAAATCGGAGCAGCCTTTGTGTTTCTGCCTGCGGATCCCGAACATTTCGATCGATTCTGGCTCGGAGGACGATGTGCGGAATGCGGCCACGAGACCATCTTGTATGAATCGTGAATGTATCACCGATAAAGGCATTGAGCTTCCTGACGGCTTGGGTTAGAATTCGCTCGAACATTCTGCAAGGAGGCATGCATGAACCGACTCGTATTGGCATTCATCGTCGTGATTACCATTGCTGGAGGGGTTTCGCTCTCCTGCGAAACGGATCGGGAGGTGGGAGGCTACTTCTGGACATTTCACCGGATGGAAGACGGGAACAGTTTTCATGAATGCCGAGTGAAAGAGGTTTACACAGAGGGGAATTCCCTGAGAATGTCTCTGCCGTGCGGTAGCCGCTTCGTGGATTCCATCCAGATCGAATGGGGAGACGGTGGCGGCCGGATGGTCGGTACGATGATCGTCGATCCCGGCAACAAAAATCTCGGCACAAGGGATATCAGCGGGAAAGAGCGTGTCACCTGGACAGTCCAATCTAAAATTCAAGGTCTCGAGTTGCAGTTCGGGGGCCCGCGCGATAAGAAATGCACCATCAACTGGCTCAGAGTTTTCTACGGAAAGAATACCTCGCACAAGCCACCTCATCAGGATGACTGGGAATCGGACTCGAACGATGAACCGCTCGATCAATCGCTTAGCGGAATTCAGACGATCGACCGGATCCGGTTCCGCAAAGGGCCTGCTGAACGGGAATGCCGGGTGACGGGCTTCGACGGATCCGTATTCAAGGTTGTCATCGACCGGGGTGGGAACCGGAATGTCCGTCGCGAGTTCCAACCCGAGAACATCGCGCAGATCGTCTTCGGGAAACGGATGGCGGTCGCGACATTCGATGACGGGTCACAGGCGGAGATCCAGTTGAAAACTTTCAAGGACGGAATGCTGGATTACGATAAACAAGTCAATGGTAACATGACGCCCAAGAACGATGTTCCGTTGAACAAGGTACGGAAAATCACGTTCAGGGATTGATGGGAATTACCAATCGCACCGACTGATCTGCGTCATCTTCTGCAAAGTGTCGATACACCTGCCGGTCCGATACTCGCCGGTTTCGCTGCGGGTTGCATCATCGGTATCGCCGTTGCCTGGCTGATCCTGCTGCCGCGGAGTCGCCGCCGTTTCTCGAAACGATCGCGCAGTGTGCTCAAAGGATTGATCAGTGAGCAACTGGCTCCGTACCTGCCGGGATTCCCTTTCTCCCCGTCCGATGCGACATTTATCGGAAAACCCATAGACATGCTGATATTCGACGGATTGAGCGAGGGAAGGATCGACCGGATCGTACTGCTGGAAATCAAGAGCGGCAAACATAAACGGCTGACTGAAAATGAACGGATGATCCGTGATGCCATCGCGGATGGCAGGATCGAATTCCATTTGTTCGAAACCGGAGATTAAACGGCGTCTGTTTCCACGGAAAATGTGAATCCGTCGACTTTCAGCGCGGGCATCAGAACGACCGAATACCAGGCGTCCCGTCGTTCCGATCGGCCGACTTCGACCACGTTCTTCAGAGACGACAACGGACTTTCATTGAATCTCAGGTTCTTGACCGGTCGCACAATTTTCCCGTCTTCAATCAGGAACACGCCATCCCGGGTCAATCCGGTCAGCAAGAGGTGGTTCGGATCGACGAAGCGGATGTACCAGAAGCTGTTGACAAGTAAGCCTCTTGAGGTGGAGCGGATGAGATCCTCGACAGACTGTGTCCCGGCTTCAAACTCGACGAGCGTCGGAAAACCGGTTGGTTGAATCCCTTTTTTTTCTGCCCAGTAGAGAGAATGGAAGAGGTGCTTGAGCACGCCTTTTTCGACGATCGGCCCATCATGCACCGGCAACCCCATGGAATAGAGCGTGCCCGCCATTCCCTGACCGGCCATCCCATCCATGCTGGTCGCCTGGCTGAAGGCGGCACGGGGATGATCGGGATGATTGATTCTGCTTCGGATGGTGACCAGTGGGCTGAAGAGTTGACGGTCGAGGGGTGTGCGGGTTGCGAAGTGGTGTGTGAGGGCGCTTCGGCCTTCATCGACCATCCTCGCGTCGAAAGCACTCATGGCCACCATGAAGTAATTGGTCGCCGCTGTCGGCGTCATGATGACGGTATAATCACCCGGTTCGATCGGTTCGGGATTGCGTGACCGTTCGGCCCAATCCATCGTCTTTTCCAGCGTTTCATCGATGGCCAATCTGTCGAAGCAATGATGACTGACGGCGTTACGGCAACTCCCGGAATGGTCATGGGTTCGCACCGTCACGGTGAATTCAACGCGGGTTTCTCGGTGGTGCGCTTCGAGGCCTCGACTGTTCGAGATGGAATGAAAGTCCGACGCGGTCGTAAAGGTCCCATAGGCACAGAGATTCCGTTTATCAACCTTCCGGCAGATTGCATCGATCATATCTGCTGTTTCCCGGGGATTCCGCTGGGATGTCGGTTCATCGAAGCAGCGTGTATCGAGATTCGGTGAGGCGCTGACCGGAGAAACATGCTCGGGATTCTCAGGGAAAAACTGCACGAGGCCGACGGCATGAGCGGCGAATGCATCGAGATCGACGGCTGGGGAGACGGAGGTCGAGAATGTGGCTTCGCGTTTCCCGATCGACACGGCGAGAGAGGCTCTGATCGAGCGCTGTTCTCCGTTTTCGATAATCTGATTCTTCGAATAGCGGATCAGCGACGATGTCGAACCGTGCAGGGAGACCGCGCATTCCTCGGCACCCGCCTTGCGCGCCGCTGCAATCAGACGATCCGATACGTTCCGAATGTGTTCACATGTGAATTCCTGCATCATATTCTTGCCCTCCCGACCGCAATGTCACGCAGGCGCATGGGAGCGCTTCCGTGCGTCAACTGAGCGACCTGCATCGGTTGACCCTTTCCGCAATTGACGACCCCGAATTGACGCCATTCATCCTCTCGACACACCGCATCCACCGAATTCCAAAAAACGGGGTTATGGGATTGATAGGTGAATCGACGGAGAATCTCCTCACGTTTTCCATTCCGGATTCGCCAAGCGCAATCGCCTCCGAACTGAAAATTGATGCGCTGGTGATCGATTGAAAAGCTTCCGAGGCCGTCGACAAGGATACCGTTATTCGTGTCGGCGATCAGTTCATCGAGCGACGGACTGCCGTTCGGTCCTGCCTCGATCGACACATTCGGCATCCGGAGAATCGGCCAACTTTTCCAGCTGTCGGCATAGGCACATCCGCGACTCCGGGGTTCACCGATGGTGGCGGCCGTACTGCGGGTTGTGGAATAACCCACCAGCACTCCGTTCCGGATGAGGTGCCAGCGGCCGGTTTCAACGCCGTCGTCGTCGAGCGGCACGGAGGATCTGCCATGTTCCTGCGTGCGATCGGCAATGACATTCATGAGGGGTGATCCGTAATGCAGCCGATTCAGTTTGTCGATCGTCGCGAAACTGGTGCCGGCCATGTCGGCTTCCCAGCCCATCACGCGATCCAGTTCCGTGGCATGCCCGATGGTTTCATGAATCGTCAGCGCCGTGTGCGACGGCAGAATGATCAGGTTGGTTACCTCCGTCGGACAGTCCGGCGCTTTGAGTTTTGCAGCGGCTTCATCTGCAACCGATGGGGTCCGATCCAGCAGATCGGATTCCTGGATGTGTTCATATCCTGAGTTGATCGGCGGGAGGTAATAGGTGCGCGACTCGAATCCCTCGGGACCGACGGCGGTTGCGGAGTACTGAGCATAGACTCTCATATTCAGCTGATCCGAGAATGAACCATCTGAGTTGAGAAACAGCTTGTGCTCACGCCCGAAGTTCATGTATGCCGTCGACTGGCGGATGGCGGAGTTCGCCAGCAATCGATCACAGATTTCCATCAGCAGCGCGATCTTCTCGGCAATCGGCACCTTAAACGGATCGATCCGGTACGGTGTTCGCCAGTGCACTTCATGCACCGGTTCGTCCGCAAAAACGAATTCGCGGATCCCCCGGATCGAACTCGCCCTTGCAATCTCGACTGCCCGTTCCGCAGTCCGGATGATCGACTCGCGATCCTGTCGCGGAGTCGAGGCAAAGCCCCAGCCCCCCCGATACAACGCCCGGATTCCAAATCCCTGAGATGTATCATCGGACACATTCATCAGGATCCGGTTCCGGACAGCAATATTCTGCCAGGTATAATCGCCGAAACGGACGTCACCGTATTCAGCGCCCAGTTCCTTCATTCGATCAATTGCACACTGCATGAAATCCTTCACAGGGAAGCCCTCCTTCCAAGGCGACCATATTCGATTTTTTTCCTTCAGACCAGCAGAATAATTTGCATTCATTCGAATGGTCGGATACGGTGCGGGTTCATGAATCAGTCCCAACTGCACGATCTCGCCAACCTCCTGCTGAACAGCCTTCATACAGTGGTGCTGACCGGGGCGGGGATATCGGTCGAAAGCAGAGTGCCGGCATTTCGAGGTGAAAATGGATTATGGGAAGAA
This sequence comes from uncultured bacterium, assembly GCA_964472395.1. Taxonomy (GTDB): domain Bacteria; phylum CSSED10-310; class CSSED10-310; order CSSED10-310; family CALFER01; genus CALFER01. The sequence goes on from CAYYMM010000053.1 coordinate 4,677, forward strand.
TTTCGTCCCGATGAATACGCGACTCTGACCGCTTTCAATCGTGATCCCGGCAAGTGCTGGAAAATGTTTCTCAGACTGCTCGACACAATTCGAAACGCCGTTCCGAATCCCGCTCATTGGGCACTCGCCGAACTCGAACGCAACCGCCTGATTGCGGCTGTGGTCACCCAGAACATCGATGGACTCCATCAAGCCGCTGGACAGAGAACAACGATTGAATTGCATGGGTCCATCCACACAGTCACGTGTCAGACATGTCACGAACCGGTAACTACAGACAGCATCATGATCGACCCCTTGAATCTTCCTCCCCGATGCGAATGCGGAGGAGTTTTCAAACCGGATGTGATTCTGTTCGAAGAGCCGTTGCACTCCGATCGCTTCATCGAATCGTTCCGGCATGTTCAGCGCTGCTCCGTGCTGATACTAATCGGAACTTCCGGCTTCGTTCACCCGGCCAACCGGTTTCCGGAAATCGCCGACACTCACGGTGCAACGATCGTCGACATCAACCCGGTCGCCTCTCTGACCACGCGGTCTTTACACGGGGCAATTGAAATCAGAGAGAGTGCGTCGGTATTCCTTGTTCGCCTTCTCGAACACCTCAAAGGAAGAGAATATTTAATGCCTCAGGGTCCGAACAGCAGGTAGCCGACTCCCATAAGTAGACAATACACAGCAAACGGATACAGGCGATGTGTCCGGATGTATCGGATCAAAAACCATATTGCAATGTATCCGCTGATCCCAGCCACGATTGCTCCGACAGACATCGCCATCCAGTCGGCAGTCGCACCGGAAGCGATCAGATCCCCGAGTTTGAGCATCACAGCGCCACCGACGGCTGGCATCATGAGAAAGAACGATACACGTGCGGCATCTTCGCGTTTCCATCCCACACCGAGTCCTGCCGCGATGGTCGAACCGGATCTCGAGATCCCCGGCAGCAGCGCGACAGCCTGCGCCAAGCCGACGATCACCCAGCGAGGGAGAGCCTCCTTATGCCCTGGCGATGGTGCCTGTCGAACTCTGTTTGCGATCAGTTCACCAGCCGTCAGCATCAATGCGGTCACGCACAGGAAAGCAGCAGCAGCGCGTGGCGCACTGAAGAGGGTTTCCAGTTTGTCCTCCCAGAGCACACCGGCAACACCGGCCGGTATGGAGCCAATCACAATAGCGACCACAAACCATCTCGCCTGTTCGATTGTGATGGTTTCAAAACCTGTCGAACGTCCGAGTATTCCTGACAGAAGCGCTACGATGTCCTTCCAGAAGTACGCGAACACGGCCACCAGTGTACCGGCGTGGAGCAAGACATCAAACGCCATCGCAGGCTCTGAAAAACCGGGAAGGATCGCCTGCACTATAACCAGATGGGCTGAACTGGATATAGGAAGAAACTCGGTCAGCCCCTGAACCAGTCCAAGTAAGATTGCATTGAGCATGATCAGGTCCTCATTGAATTGGATGCCACGATTGAGAAAAGCGTTTTAAAGGCGTCAACGGTTAACTCACCAGCCCGGGATGTCTCGGATAGTACCCCCGATCCGCGTATGTGATCACGCTCGACCGGGTTGAATCGATGACTCAGATTGTTCAGAAGCGTTTTACGTCTCTGCTGGAATGCCTGGCGCACGAAACCGCAGTAACCTACCCAGTCCTCGGGAATCGAACCGGGATTGCAGGTGAGATGAAGGATCGCTGAATCGATGTGCGGACGCGGAAAAAATCGGGTCGGAGGGATGGAGGATGAAACCGACACGGAATAGGCGGTCTGGATCAGCACCGAGAGTGCCATGCGCTCGGGATCGGCAGGAGGAGCCGCGATTTTATGTGCGAACTCCTTGCCTGTGAGCAGTGTCACCGATTCGAAGCGATCCGGGTATTGAGCTGTGAGGTCGAGTATCGGAGTCGATATGGAGTAAGGTAGGCTCGATATCAGCTTGATCTTACATCCGGGACTGTCGGCCGCGAGGCGCTCCCTCAGCCAGAGAACTCCGTCGGTCTCGATCAGTCGGTCATCCGCCATGTCTGAAAGATTCCGTCGGGCGATGGCAGCAAGACGAGGGTCAATCTCGAGTGATACGAAATTGCTGCACCGAGCCTTGATTTCATACGTCATGACACCGGTCCCAGTTCCGATTTCGACAACGAAATCCCCCTTCGCCGGATTCGCCGTATCCATAAGTTTCCGGCGCAATGCTCGGCTACACGTGAAGTTCTGCCCCCTCAAATGATTGGCACGGAATGAATCATTGGCGAGATCCTTGAACAATGTATCGATGGGATCCATCCGATCACCTGGAATGAGAGGATAAAATGGATGCCAGAATGGTCGCCGCCTCCAAATTCCTGAATGACGCGCGCCCCTTCCCCGCCAGATCGAATGCCGTTCCATGATCGACCGATGTTCGGATGATGGGCAAACCGAGTGTGACGTTCACGGTGTTGTCGAAATCGAGCGTTTTGATCGCGATGGAGCCCTGATCATGATAGAGCGACACCACAGCGTCGAACTCTCCCCGCCTTGCTCTGAGAAATACGGTATCCGGTGCAATGGGACCAGACACATCAAAGCCAGCGATTCGGAGTTGATGGACTGCCGGTTCGACAACGCGTTGCTCTTCGTCCCCGAACCGATCACCACTACCGGCATGTGGATTCAATCCGGCGATGGCCAGTCTGGGATTGGAAATACCTTTCCGCTGAAGGTATTGAGCCAGAGTCCGGGATGTGAATTCAATGTGACCGGGAGTCAGGATATCGAAGATCTGCCGAAGTCCGATGTGTGTAGTTGCAAGTGCGACGACCATTCCTGGTGAGTCATAACACATGACTGCACGTGTCGTCCCGGTTCGGGCGGCCAGATAATCCGTGTGCCCGTCAAAGGGGAAGCCGATTCCACGCATGTTCGCCTTGTGGATCGGCAATGTGACCAACGCGTGTAGCCGTCCTGAGCGGACCGCATCGATGGCTGCGTCGAGTGACTCCCATGCGATGCGAGCACTCAAGGCAGAAGGTGAACCCGGGGTCCATGTGCCCCCCCCCTCACCGATCACACGGCACTCGATTGCGGATCCAGTGACATATCCTCCGTCGATCCCCAGAGTCGGTGTCATCTCGTGGAAAACGACTTCGAGGAGTTCCGGGGGAGCAAACACCGTCAGATCAAACGAAATATCTGAACTGCCTGCGAGAAGAAACCGAGCTAGGACTTCAGGACCGATACCGGCCGAGTCTCCAATGCTGATAGCCAGGTGCGATAACGCCACGTCACAGTTCTTCCGGATTCTGTTGGATCGGGTGAATCGAGCGCCGAAGATCCTTCAGGGAGAGGTTTTCCAGGCTCAGGTAGACGAATCCGAGAATCAGGACGGGGATGTAAGCCATGGCGTGGGCGAGCAACACGTAGGCTTCCAGGTTTCCTTGGATCCCCATGATTTTCAAGACTTCCTTTCCCACGAAGTGAAATGTGCCGATGAACCCGGGAGCGGAAGGAATTGAAACCGCGAAGGCCAGGCCGACGATCAAAAAGATTGCAACGAGAAGCGTCGCGTTGATATCGACTGCGATGAATAGGCAGTAATAGCCGCAACCGAGATCAAGCCAGATGACCATGGAGAGAATGAAAGCAGACAGAAGCGCGCGGAAGCTGGAAAAAATCGCCAGTCCCTGAATAAAGGATTCGAACAAACGCAGGCATGCACGTCCGAAGCGCGTCGGCATAGGTTTGAGGAGGAATCGGATGACGCGAAGAGATGCCGTCGGTCGGATATGCATGGCGATAAAGCAAGCAAGGGCTCCAATGGCGATGATGGCGAGAATCCATGCGCCCTGGATGAGCGAACCAGGCAGAACCACATCGCCTGTCGCGGAAAAATAGAAAATGAATGCGACGAACAGGATCAGAATCGACAGAATATCGAATACACGCTCCATCACTATGGTTCCGAACGATTCACTGATTCCTCGATTTTCCTTGCGGCTGAAAATCCAGGCCCGGATGATCTCACCCATCCGGAACGGTAGAACATTGTTGGCCATATACCCGATACAGACTGCAATCCAGAGTGAATTGATGCGCAATCCTCGATGATCGGGGAAAAAGAATTTCCAACGGTAGGACCTGATCCAAAGCGCCAGGAGCGTAAAGATCAGGGAGGGGAGAAGCCAGATGTAGTGCGCACTCGCGAGTGCTCTTTGGAGGCGCGGGAACTTCAGAACCGCCGCATGAGATGGATCGAATGAACTGGTGAACGGTTCGGTGACGATAATGATATTCGTTCCAAGTGATTCATCGCGCGTTATCCGGTCGATTGTGCGTGTCTCGCCAACCGGATGCGTCTTGTCGGATACCGTAATCCGATCGCCCCGGCGGAAACCCGTCACATCGGCTACATATACGGCGCGGTCCGTTGTCGAGATCGTCTTCGAACCGAAACCGGACGGATGCGACAGTTTCAGAGTATTCACATCCTTGATGAACAGATAAAAAAGCAACACACTCAGGCCAATCCCGATTCCGATGTTGATTGATTTCCTCATTAAAATCATTTTCCGTTTCGAAAAAGTGCGATCAGGCGTTCATCAATCCCGTGACCCAGAGTGCATAGCAAACGACGATCATGATTCCCCAAAACAATGCTTTCCGCTTGACCAGGCGGTTATTATCATCAATTCCCCTGAAGATCAATCCGACGGTCGATCCGATCCAGCCGAAGAAACCGAACACGACGATCAAGGACCAGAATGTCGAAATTTCGTAATCCATATCCATCCCCTAGCCTGCGGGTGATTCAGCCTGCAGGGTACGCGATTCATCGAGGTCGATGTTGTAATGCGTGCCGACGTTGATTTTCGAATGGATGGCCGATTCCAGTACGATAGTGGCCAATTCGAGCAGATTACGGAGTTCAAGACCCTCTACAGATCGTATCGCCTCCGGGCCGAACCGGTCGAACTCCTGTCTCAGCGTCGCCACTTGAGTCAATCCTTCGCACATGCCCCGGTTCGACCGCACGATACCACAAGCATGCCACATTAAGGTCTGCAAATTATGACGAATACAGGCGATGTCCTGCAGAGGCGGGATCGATCGGACGGATCGATCGACGTCTCGGGTGGATTGAGCGAAGCGATCGAGTTTTTCCTGCCATGAATCCGTCATAATGCGGATGTATCGATCAGCATGTACTGCTGCCCGGTATGCGAACACGACGGATTCGAGCAGGGAGTTGGAGGCCAGTCGATTGGCTCCATGGACACCGGTACAGGCAACCTCGCCTCCGGCATACAGGCCATGAATCGACGTCCTTCCATCGATGTCCGTCTTGACACCTCCGCACATGTAATGGGCAGCCGGAGAAACCGGAATTGGTTGTGAAGCGGCATCGACTCCATATTGACGGATCGTTGTTGTGATATGAGGGAAACGACGTTCAACGAATTCGCGACCGAGATGGCTGATATCGAGGAACACTCGATCGGTACTGGTGCGATGCATTTCGGCGACGATGGCTCGCGCAACGATGTCCCGCGGTGCTAGTTCGGCCATCGGATGATAGCGCGGCATGAACCGATCTCCGGCTGCTGTCAATAGAATACCGCCTTCGCCGCGAACAGATTCCGATATTAAGAATGCGGGGGCATTTTCGGCATGAAATGCGGTTGGATGGAACTGGATGAATTCCATGTTTTTCAGTTCCGCCCCGGCGATATGAGCCATAACGAAGCCATCGCCCGTGGCGATTTCGGGGTTGGTGGTCACGGAATATAGCTGTCCGGCACCTCCGGTGGCGAGAAAAACAGTACGCGAGAATATCTGACGAATGGATCCATCCGGTTCGAGCAATTCGACTCCGACGCATGTATTGTCGACGACCAGCAGTCCGGCGATCATCCTATGATCGTAGACGCGGATACTGTTTTTCAGAACGCTTTTCAACAGGGCCGTTTCGATGGCCTGTCCCGTCATATCGCCCACATGGAGAATACGTCGGTCACTATGCCCGCCCTCGCGGGTGAACTCCCAGACGTTCCCAGCCGCCTTGTCGAAATCGACCCCCATGGCCAAAAGATCGAAAATGCGGGCCGGCGCTTCACGAACGAGCACATCGACAGCGGCAGGATCACACAGTCCAGCACCCGCCCGCAATGTATCATCGACATGCTTTTCATAGGTATCCTCGATCGTCAGTACCGCTGCGATTCCGCCTTGTGCATAGCGGGTATTGGATTCGAGTGCGACATCCTTGGTGTAGATTTCGACCGCATGGAACTTGGCGATATGCGCGGCAAACATGAGACCGGCAGCGCCGGATCCGATAATGACGACATCAAGTATCTCGTTGTGTTTCATTGACTGAGTTCCAGCATACGGTCCAGTGGAATCCGGGCACGGGATGCAATCGCGGGATCCACCACAATTCGGGTTTGCATATCCCTCAACGCGTCATGAACGCTGCGCAAAGACGTGAGCTTCATGTTCGAGCAAATCGCACCGGGAATCTCGTGGAATCGTTTTGCAGGGTGCTCTTTCCTCAGCCGGTGAACAAGTCCTGTTTCAGTGACGACGATGAAATCTGTCGCCGGATTCGTTGCGGCTTCCCGCACCATGCCATTGGTACCTGTGATGACATGCGCGCGTTCGAGCACGGATCGAGGAGCTTCCGGGTGCGCCATGACACAAGCGCCGGGAACCATCCGGATCACCGCCTCGACAGCCTCGACTGTGATCAACCGATCATGAACATAACATTGACCGGGCCATTTAATGATGGGCCGGTTCAGGATTCGCTCGGCATAATCTGCCAGATTGCGATCCGGGAGATAGACAATATCGCGATCCGGGTATTGGCTGATAACTTGCATCGCATTCGCAGAAGTCGCACAGATGTCACATTCGGCCTTCACGGCCGCCGAAGTGTTTATGTAAGCGATAAAAACAGCATTCGGATGCCGCTCGCGCATCGCCCGGACCTGTTCTGGAGTTGCACAATCCGCAAGGGGACAACCCGCATCCTCACGCGGGAGAAGAACGGTTTTTTCCGGACAGAGCATCGAAGCGCTCTCGGCCATAAAATGCACACCACAGAACACGATCACCGGGTGGTCGGTCGTGTTGGCCCGTCGAGCCAGATCCAGGGAGTCACCGAGATAATCCGCGATATCCTGAACTTCAGGGCGCTGGTAATTGTGGACGAGAATCACGGCGTTCCGTTGTTTTTTCAGTTCGAGAATCCGTGAAACGAGTTCGGATTGAATCATAGACGCTATTGACCCCCGGCTGGGCGTACGGCCCAGACCGATGTAGACCCGTCAATTCCCTTGAGTGCGGCATCTCCGACCCTCCAGAATATAATATCCTCCTGAAGGATCGGATCAGAATGAGCAAACTCGATCTCCTCCCCCCGGGGTCTCGATCGAAAATCATGCTGAGCCCGAATTTCATTGAACGCTTCTTCGGACACAACAATGCCATTGTTGTTCAGCATGCCACCGACAATGCTGACTTTGAACTGCCCCGGAGCCGCTTTTGATTCGGGTAGAGTGATATAGGACTCCATCGCCGGACGGTCGACTGCGTAACGTGCGATCTTGTGTTCAAACACCGACACGACCTGGCTGCGGAGATTGGGAGCCACCTTGCCTTTGATCTGTTCGAGCACGTCCTGGAGCGTGTCTTTCATCTCACGGACCAGAATGGGATCTCCCTTCCGTTCCGCCGAGGTGCTCTTGCCGGAGCTCAGTCTGCTGGCAATGTTTGCAGGTAAGCCGATGATGGTATCGATCTTCTGGAGATTATCCTTGAAGATATAGGCGTTTTCGATCTGACCGACATGAATCCCGATTCCGACACCTTCAAACGGAACCACGCGTTCCTTTACCATCTGTCGCAGCATCCGGTTGATCAGGATCCCGGTACGGATCGCATTGAGCGTTCGATCGTCCGATTTTCTGCCCTCTCCGAAAACGGCCAGGATAGCGTCTCCCGCAAAAAATTTGATCTGACCTTTGAAGTGTTCGATCACATCGAGTGTCGGATCGAAGAAATCATAGAGGGCTTTCTTCAGGTTATTCGTTGAGATCAGGCCGGCTGAGATTTCCGTAAAACCTCTGAGATCGATGAACATGAGCGTAACCCGACGCTGATCATTGATGACTGTGCGTCCGCTCAGATCGTACGTTATCCTTCCTTCGAGCCCTGCCAATTCATCCGTACCTTCCTTGGTCCTTGCATATTCGGGACCGAGCAACAGGATGCGATCGCGGAAGAACGTAATAACCTCGGTCTTCTGCAGCTCACGGGCCAGCTTGATGTAATCCAGGAGCACCTGATTCCAGATTTTCAGACCGATAGCTTCGAGCAAGGTGTTTTTCCTGAAAGGCAGATGCTTCCCTGGGTTTCGCGCCGGAATGGATCGGAATGTTTCCTGTAATGTGAACACTACGAGTGGATCGAAAAGGATGCAGTTGATGTTGAGTTTGTCGAGTTTGTCCGAAGGAATTCCAATGATTTGTGAAAGGATCGTGCAGACCCAATCGTCCTTGTGTTCGATCGATTCCGCGATGTAGCTGCGGATGCTCTCGTAGAACAAGGTGAAATCCTTGAAATTCAAATAGTACTCGGAATTCTCTTCAATCAGGATTTTTCGAATTTCGTAGAGGGGATCCAGCGGTGATACAAAGTTCTGAAGCAGGCTGAGCTGGACATTCAGCACGTCCGAGACGAAATTGAAGTTGAAGTTCGCTCCCATCTTCGACTTGAGAGTCTCACGGTGAAACGGGATTTCCTGTCGCCGGATATTGTCCTGAAACTCCAATTTTTCATAAACCTGGTTCAGAACCTGCTGGAGCATACTCTTAACATGCGGTTGAATTGCGAAACGAAGTCTCTGATTCCCTGAATTTCGGACCAGAACCTCATCCAGGCCCGCAACCACCATCTTGGTCACAGCCAGCCAGAAGATGTTGAATATACCCAATCGTCGTTCTTGATCGACAATCCCCTCCAGGCATCCGGCCAGAAACGAAACGATGTCATCCCGCGCTTTCAGATAACTCTTGAACTGAGGATGCTCGTAGTCATAACCCCTTCCCTTGAGTTCACGGACGTGCTGAGCGGATTTTTCCATAAAATCGGAGATTCGACCGCTGAGATTGGGAGGGGGGTACACCAAGTAGCCGAGTCGGTTGTCGGCATCGATCGTATCACGCATGGGGGGTAGTTTTGGCAGCGCGATCGATGCATCACGGGAGTGTTCACCAAACATGTTGCGAATCTGGTCGAGATCCCCGAAGGAATAAGAGAGGGGAAGCCTCGAAATCCCAAGGTTTTCATCAAAAACAAGAAACTTGTTCATAGGCTGCCATCCCATGCATCCGGATCGGTAAACTCCGGATGTGAGCTGCTCGTGATCACACCGGTCTCCGGATCGTAATTCCATTCTCCTCCAAAGGGCTCTTTCGGTATCTTCATCAGCACACCCTTCTGCTTCAATTCGTCGAGTGATTCGGGATATCGTCCGTTCGATGCGTGGAAAACCTCGAGCGATCGATGCAAGGTCTGCATGTCGGTTCTAAGTTTCAGCATCAGGGCCTTATCCTGGCTCCGGATGACGACATTCGTGCCGATCTCATCCACCTCTTCCTTGGCCTTCTTACACCCGGATACCCCGCAGCAGATCAGAAATCCGATGACGAACATGCACATCAATATGGCTCGGGAGGTCATATCAAGTCTCCTTCAGATACCATGCAAGAAGATCGGTCATCCGCGCAGAGAAACCGGCACGCATGTTATCCAGAGCGAATCGCAGCGTCACATTGCGTGCCGTGCCATTCGTTCGTAATTGACTCAAATATATCTTATCCTGTCCGACCACATCAAGAATACCCGGGGATTCATCCGTGTCCGACCATCGCAGATTCGGGGCCGCTCCCAAAGCACGGGACAACTGGCTCAACTCGGTATCTTCACGAAACGTGACCCAGATCGTTCCCAGGAAACCGACAAAGAAACAAGCCCACGCAACATCGACTCCGACCTCGATCCGGGGAGATGCAAGTGCATGACGGATCTCTCCCGTCATTCGCCTCTCCTCCTCGGAAGCATCCTTGAGAGGAAACGCATTGAAGCAGAGTTGACGAGGCCATTCATCGAGTGTCGGGTCCTTGAAATTAAGAATCTCGCGCGTTTGGTCGAATAGCTCGTCCATCGCCCGGCGAGTCCCTCTGGCGGAAGCTCCCTGGAGAACAAACATCCGAACCGATTCGATCTCGGATTCACGATGAAGCGCTTCGAGAACTCCCAAGGCACATAGCGAGTAGACGCTCGGGAACGACGCAACCTTCGGAACTCCTTGCCGGAACCGATCGTCGGGCGGTTGTTTCCACACAAGTGGAACCTCGTCCGTCAACGGGATGGATCCGCTGGCGTCCAAAAAAGGGATACCGCTGTGAACGAGTGTTTCAACGAGAGGGCGAGGTTTTTTTACAGGAGTGAGGAGGATCGCGAGATCGAAGGCCTCTTCCGGAATAGATTCGATGCGTCCGACGAGTACCGGTTCACCCCTGAAATCATGGATTTCACCACAACGGTCGCCTTCATCCAGAATCCGGACTTCCGAGACAGGGAGACCATTTTCCTCGATCTTTTCCAGCAACTCGCCAACCTGAAACGATTGACCGCCGATAATAATAATGCGCTTCGGAACCATTCCGCTGTTCCCCCGATTATCCGATGATCGATCCTGCACGGCCTTCTGACCGCACGTCGATCCTTTATAGCAACTGCCATTGAGCGTGACAAATAAAACACGATTGGAGTTTCAATGTTCGTGAAAAAGCGAGCGAATGCGGGTCAGCAATTCCGTCAGAAGATATGGTTTATTGAGAACCTCGTAGCCGGATTTCTCAATCTCTTTCCACTCCTGGGATTGTGAGACGTAACCGCTGGTCAGCAGAATCCGCAGATCGGGAGACCGTTTACGGATCGCACGCATCACATCCAACCCATGAATATCTGGTAGGATGAGGTCAGTAAAGAGAAGATCGATCGATTCCCGGTGAGATTCGAACAGGTCGACTGCCTCGCGGCCGTTACGCGCAGAGATCACGTTGTATCCGTGCTGTTTGAGGGCACGTTCGACAAAAACGCGCAAATCCTCCTCGTCTTCAACAACCAATACCGTTCGGCCTTCGCTGTCCGCCGCCGATTCAGTAGGGGGCGCATGTGACGTCGCTGTACCGGTGCCTGAACGATCCGCAGGAAGATACACCGTGAACGAAGTCCCCTGCCCGGATTGACTCTTCACATCGATCCACCCATCATGCTGCTTCACGATACCATAGACGACAGCCAGTCCTAAACCGGTACCCTGACCAACCTTGGTCGTAAAAAACGGCTCGAATATCATCGGCAACACATCAGTCGGGATCCCGCAACCCGTATCCATAACCGTCAGAGCGACAAAATCCGAGTTTCCTCTGGCGGCCGGATTCGCGATGTCCCGAGGGTCGACACGGAGATTTCTGGTACGGATCGCGATTTCACCGCCGGTCTTCATCGCATCGCGGGCATTGACCGCGAGATTCAGAACGATTTGCTCCAACGATCCCGGATCCCCCATGATCCGATCCAGATCCTCATCGAGCTCGAGTGTGAAGCGGACATCCTCTCCGATCATCCTGCGGAGGAGCTGGAGGAGATTTTCTATGAGAAAATTAAAATCCACGGTTTCGATCTGCAAAGGTTGGAGTCGGCTGAAGATCAGGAGTTGGCGGATCAGCGCCATCGCTCGTGATGTCGCGGTCTGAATACTCAGGACATCCCGCTTTGCGGCATGGTTTTCATCGAGTTCTAACAAGATGAGATCCGAGTAGCCACGGATCGCGGTCAGAATGTTCTTGAAATCGTGCGCCAAACCTGCCGCAAGTCTGCCGACTGCGTCCATCTTCTGAGAATGGAGCAATTGCCGATGGATGGATTCCTTTTCGAGTTCGGCGGTTTTCTCCCGAGAAATATCCCGGATACGAACCAGCATTCCCGTCAACTGATTGCTCTCATTGAGTTGCGGGTTGATCATCAGATCGAACCATCCCTCCTGCCCATCGATCTTCTCGATCTGCACCTCGAGTTGAACCCTCGTCATCAATCGTTGCAGATCGTCCATGGCACGCATCACACGGTCATAATAATCGGTCGTGATCAGATCGAAGATCGAACATCCGATCCGCGATTGTGGCGAATGACCCAGGACGGTTTGCATCGAGGGACTGATGTAGCTGAAGATCCCCATCATGTCGCATTCACAGACAATATCCGACATGCTCTCAGTGATGCGCCTGTATTGTTTCTCGCTGACCTGAAGAGCATCCATGGTTTTTTTCGCAGTGGTAATGTTCTGAATGCTGCCTTCGATGATGTTCCCAGGTCTTTCGGACTCGTGTGTCAACCGGGCATTCTCCAATACCCAGATCTCGTGCCCGTCACAATGCCGTAACCTCACCTGGAAGTCCTGCACGACGCCATCGCCTTTGAGGCGTTCGATCCATTGTTGGCGTTCACCAGCATCAATATACAAGATCGAGGCATCCGTACCGATAAGATCGTCCTTCTCTCCATACCCAAGCATCGCCAGGAAATACTGATTCACGTCGAGAAACTCACCGCCGATGGTTGTCCGATACAGCCCGATCGGAGCGGTATCGAACAGCCGATGATATCTCTGTTCGATGATTCTGTTCCGGATCTGGTACTTTTTTCTCACAAGCACCTGACGCAAAGTTGCTGCAATCGCTCCGTTGCCCGCAACGGGACGAATGATACAATCGTCGATTCCCGCATGGAGAAACGCCAGAACGGATACCGCATCATTCGACTCGGTCAGTGCGACGAGTCCGGTTGCGGGATATCGTGACCGCAGCGTTTCAATCAGACAGACGTCCGTTTCATCATTCGAAAATGGATGCGACAGGAGAATGCAATCCGGAGCAATCGGTTCTCCTCCGAGCAACAGGTGAAGTTCACACGGCTCACTGATGCAGTGGATCTCCACATCAGTCAATGCTTCACGCACACAGGCCGAGATTGCGATCCTTCGCTCAGGATCCCGGTCGATAATGACTGCAAGCAAGGATTGAATCATACCGTCACCCCGTTAATACAATCTGAGTTCGATGAGTCGACACCGCCGGATACTGTCTCAGCTCGAACCATATCGATCCATCCCCCGAATCCTCAAACTCATCGCAGCACCGTCCTCCCATCCGTTCGATACCCTGCCGGATCAGAAGGTGCCGCAACGCAGCATCATGCGAATGATTTTCTGAACAAGCGTCTGATTCGTACCGATCGATCGAGGCAGGCCATAGCGTGACACGGGCAAATTCACCACCCGATACGTCGACACCAATCCGAATCCTCGCTCGCCCGGGATGAATCCGGATAATCGCAGCCATGATCATATGCCGCATGACAAGCAATATACCCATATGATTGACCGAAACGATCGGGAAAGCTCCCTCTATTATGATATCAGCCTTGTACCGACCGATCTGCTCATCGAGCTGCATGCATGTTTCAGTCAGAATCGTCTTCATCGAAATCGGGTGCAAGGGAAGCGGAGCTCGCAGCAGTCTGAGAAGATCCGTAATATCCTGAGCGATCTGTGCGATACCCGAGAGACTCAATTCCGCTCGCTCGATCATGACACGCGCTTCCGGAGAAATCGAATTCGAGCGATCGTCACGGATTCCGATCAGACATCCTCGTATATGTCGAACCTTGTGATTCAAAGAGCCTGAGATACCTGCCAATACCCGCTCATGTTCTTCCTGGCTTGAACGCCGGTTCAGGTCTCCAACCGCATGCCCGATCAGTGGACGAAGATGCTCCAAAAAATTCATCAGGGATCGAGTTGGTGGATCATCGGAGACGATCAGAAGTGCATATGAAAGAGCACCCTTGAGCGTCCACCGATACCAGAGATACCGTCCGAGTCCCGACTCGCGAAGAGCGGTCGTGTACTCGTGCTGTATCGAGCCCGGGACATCCGTTTTTCTACCGGCAATTTCCTGACCAGCCGCGGAATATCCCCAGTAATCAAAAGTCGTTATCCATCCCTGCGGCCAGATCGCCTCGAGCTTTCCGTTAACTCCAACAACGACACTCTGAACCGGATCCCGATCAAACCGGATCATCACACCCGATGTCTGGGGATACAGCTCGTTTAAGAACAGGAGAACACCATTCGCCCAGTCGAAAAGCGAGGAATTCGATGTGATAGTGCTATAGATTTCCGTATCCGTTTCATGTCTGTTCCGGGCCGGTTCCATCTCAGATTCATACTCCGATTCACCCTTGATTCGGGTCTACCATCGACACTCGGATATGCCGCGACAATAGCAGATTATGCCGGATTTTCCAATGTTTGAATTCCATGAGAGGAGAATTATTGCTGCCCGGACTTCTCGACACTGTCCTGGACTCGCTCACAATACGCCCTGATATCAAATTTTCGTTCCAATCCCGAAGCAGCCATATACCGCACCATTCCGAATATCGGACGTTCGACCCACGGCCGATCATGTTTGCCGAAACACCATGCAACCCCGGCATAGCCATTCGGGTCTCGCCCATCGATCTCATAGCGGTTGTTCAGATACAACGCGAAGCGATAAGCCTCCCGCGGAGAACTCATCCATTCAAGGAGCTTCTTCCCCCAATACATGCGCATGTATCCATGCATCTTTCCGGTCCTGAGCATCTCCGTCTGAGCCGCGTTCCAGTAAGGATCCTTTGTCCGTCCCTGCTCCAACTCCTCTTTCGAGTATTGCACCTCCCGAGGATCGTTCAGATGGCAGTTAAGCGTCTTTTTCGCCCACTCCGGCAAACACTCCATGTCGTCATACACCGGATTGAAAAATACGAAATTCATCGCCAACTCCCTGCGGACGATCAATTCCTCGAGAAATGCCTGAGCACCGGCACACGGTTTCGACCGGATACACCGGGTAATCTCGCCCGCAGAAATCTGACCGAAATGGAGATAGGGACTGAGTCCGGATTGGAGATCCTGCCCGGGATCGTTCCGCTGGAGATCATACTGATCCAGTCGAGCCATCAGTCGATTCAATCGATGCATCGCTTCGGAACGGCCGCCACGAATCGACGGCACCGGGGCCGGAACACGTTCTGAAACATCAACGTCTAGAATTTCGCTCAACCCGCGGTTGGAGAGGGATTCGAGATCCGGATTGGGAAGTCGATTCCTGAGATCGATGCAGGAACTTATACCGAGATATCCATCGATACGGCTCATGATCTTCTTCCGGATCGTCGCTGCTGAATATGCCTCGCGATCGGCCACGACACCGACCGGGACGACGGGTTCGGTTTCGACCTGAAAGACCGCGCATGAGGCATGCTCGGCCACATGCGCACGCCAAGCGCGCTGGAGTCGCAGATATCCCACGTCACACACGAGGAGCCGTATTCCGTTCGAGAACCTTAGCACACCCTTCTCAGGAGACTCACTGCGGATGATCATCGGGATACCCCTCTCAAGCAAATCCCGACGGGTTTCCATCAATCCCTCGATCATAAACGTGAAATGCCTCAGGTTCGCTTCCGGATATGATCGGATCAATCCGAAGTAGACAATGAGGGGCACATCGAGCCGATTAGCTTCGGCGATGGCGAATTCCAGGGCATCGTTTGCTTGTGCGCGTTGCGCTGCCTGCATCCAGTACAACACATGCGTGCCTCTTAGGATCGGTCGATCATTCAGTTTTCGGATTCGATCGGGATGAACGACCTGCACGCTCATGTTGCTGTCCTCGCGCCAAGAAGGTCACCGAGAGCCGATTCGATTGCAGGAAAGGTGAATTGAAAACCTGTCTCTTCAAGCCGACCGGAAGCAGCCTCCAACGATCCTGAAAAAAGTTCCTCGCTCATGCGTCCTGGCAGCCAACCCAACAAACGTGGCGGGATGCGGAACCATACTCGTCGATTCAGATGCCGGGCGACAGCCTCGGCGAGGTCACCGAGCCGAACCGGGACCGGGGCAACGAGATTATAGGGGCCGTGAGAAGAATCATGTTCGATCAGATGCGCGACCGCGCTGGCTGTATCGTGCAAATGGATCCATGACAGCAGGGCGTCAGGGTTTCCGATATAAGCACCGAATCCCAGGCGAAAAGGAAGTGTGAAAGCGCGGAAGTAACCCCCCATGCAACCGAGAACAATTCCGGTTCGCAAAAAGAGTATCCTGCATGCCGGATCGGCTTGTTCGACCCGCCGCTCGACTTCCTGGACGATCCCCGCCAGGAATCCATGTCCGGGAGGAGTCGACTCGGTCACACGTGCAGGTTGGTTTGCCCCGTAGAAGCCGATCGCGGATGCTTGGCAGAAAACACGCGGGGGAACCGGGCATCTCAGGAGTGCCTCGACGATGAGATCCGTTGAACGCAGACGGGAATCACGGATAGAGTTACGTTTCGAGAGTGTCCAGATACCGGTTGCGAGGTTCTCCCCGGCGAGATTGATGACAGCGGCAGCACCGGACAGCGTTTCTGTCCAATCTCCTGATGCACTGGCATCCCAGTGCACGTCACGCACACGAGTATCGGAATAGAGATTGTTTGAGCGTGTCACACCGATCACTGAATACCCTCGGGCGGTCAGGCAGTCCGTCAGTGCGGAACCGATGAATCCCCGACGCCCGAATATGACGACGCTGGGAGCGTTCGTCATACTGCGCAACGCTTGCTTCGCTTATGCTGATACATCGACTGGTCGGAATCAAGCAGCAGTTTTTCGATACTCAGCGACTGGCCGACCTTTTGTCTCGCGACACCGATACTCAGTACAATTTCATACGGCCGAACCTGTTTCATGTTGAAACGTCGCAGGATCGTCTCGAGGCGGCGACGCACGACCGATGCGGTGTTGGCTCGATTATCGAGGCACAACAGCACGAACTCGTCACCCCCGATCCGCGCCACAACATCCGATTTCCGGGAGGACTGCACCATGATCTCGGCCGTATCAATCAACGCCTGATCACCGGCCATGTGGCCGAACTGATCGTTGATGGCTTTCAACCCATCGAGATCGACAAACATCATGGCTAGGCCGCAGTTCTGGCGAACAGCGATCTGAAGCAATTGCCCGGCTTGACTGAAAAAACCGCGCCGATTGCAGACGTTTGTGAGCGAATCCTGCAGGGTCATCGATTTGAGCTCTTCGCGCAATGAACAAAGTTCCGTCAAGTCTCGGAGACTCGCAATCCAGTGGGGTTGTCCGTCCATTTCGATTTCGTTCAACCGGATTTCGATCGTTTTCTTCCGTCCGAGAGGATCGTGCAGATCGATCTCGAGTCGATCGCGGAGGACGGGAAGGAAATCGCACGGTGTGAAAAGCAATTGAGATGCCTTCCGGCAAAGAATTTCCTCGCACGCACGATTGACAAAGCGGATTGTACGGGCGCGATCGAGAATGATGATGCCGTCAGCGTTGGCATCGACGATCGCCTGAAACCGCAGATGGCTGGCGGTCAATTCATCACGAGCCTGTCGGAGTACGAATCGAGATTTTGAATGGATCACAGACACGCTGATGGCTCGCAACAATTCCTGCTCAGTATACTGGCCTTTGATCAAAAAGTATTCGACACCTTCCGACAGCGTTTTTAATGCATCCGGTTCATCGTGCTCGTGAACTACCAGCAGCAGCCCCAGTTCAGGAAGACTCCTCTTGAGTTTCCTGAAGATCTGGGAAAATGTCCCTGAGAATGACGCGAGATCCAGGATGGCGAGATCGAATGGAGGATCGGCGTCCGAGCGGGAGGCTCTGAGTGCAACATCCGAAGCATCGGTCAAGCGGATCTCGACTCCGCCGTGGACATGGGGTTTCGACAACAGGCCCTCCCACGCGGTGGATTCCGACGTGATCAGGGCGATATGAATCACCCGCGATGTTAGGTGGTTGTTCGGTGTACTCGGCATGAAATCATTCCATCGATGACAGTTTTACTCAATGTGATTATAACGAATACACGATCTTTTTTCAACGCTCGATCACTAACGATCCGCTCCTAAGCCTCCTGTGACTTCACCGATGTAGAACCGATGAAAGTCCTTTTCGGGATAGACTTCTTCATGCACCGGCAGAACAAAACACGACTCACGGAGATCATCTGCATATAATTTCCGGCATTCGATCGTGAGCTCTGCCTGGATGAAACCGACGCCTCCGGCAGGAGTGGCGATGGGGGACAGCCCGGCTTTGCCGGCTTTGTCCCCATCCCGTCCGGAAATCGTTCCACAGATGGTCAGGGCGGGTTTGTATCGCGACGAGAAGAAACTGATTGTAAAGATCGGACTGGTCTCGGCGAAATGGAACGTATAGCGTTGCGGCCGGATGAACACGGTACAGATCATCCGTTTCCATAAAACTCCCATACTTCCCCACGAGGCAGTCATCATATTGTATCGGTCGATCGATCCCGCCGTAACAAGCATCCAATCGTGCCCGATCCGGTGAAACGGGTTGATCGGTAATTCGGCGATCTGCTGGTTCGTCAAGGTAATCATGCGGAGTCTCCTGTTTTTTTGAAAGGCTCGATCGGCAACCCTGCAAGTTCCATCGGATGGTCGATCAGAAATTCCGCGCCGTATTCGAGCAGTTCATCACGCGTTCGGAATCCCCAGGTCACACCGATCGCCGTCATCTGTGCACGCTTCGCCGTGATCATGTCGATCGATGTATCCCCGAGATAGATGCATTGGGAGGGGTCGATACCCATTGCTCGAGCGACGAACAGGACGGCATCGGGAGCGGGTTTTCTGGGGAAGCGGGACTCTGCTCCGATGACGTGTTCGAACGGCCAGTTACCCAGCAGCGTCTCTACCATGATGCGAGTAAAGGGATCAGGTTTGTTCGATATGACCGCGAGTCGGATCCCATTTTCCACGAGCATCTCAAGCATGTCGCCGATGCCCGGGTATAGCTTCGTCTTCATCCGCCACCGCTGGTTGTATTCCGCCGTCATCGCCTCAACCATGCGGTCGATCTCGACAGCCGTCCGACTGGTTTCCGGAAGAGTCCTACGTACGAGTTCTCGAATGCCGTCTCCGACGAACCCTTTATACGAGTCGATGGGATAAATCGGCAGTCCGTTTTCCTCGAGGACCAGGTTCATCGAATCAGCGATGTCCTCGATGGTGTCCAGGAGGGTTCCATCGAGATCGAAGAACGCGGCCTTGATCTTAAACGATTGTCCTTCTTCCATGTGAACAGCCTCATGCGCGGCAGCCTGAAGCATCTCTGCCGGCTCTGTTGCATCCCCCATGGTTTTGTCTCATATTATTCGCGAAGGAGTCAATGCATGAAACCAATTGAGACATCCATTCTCCGAACTTTCGTCATGCTGCTTGTCGCCTGCGCATCACTCGCCCTGACGTCCCCCACACTCGCACTTGAGCACATCCGTATACGATCGAATGCGGTCAATATCCGGGAATCCACAGACACGAAGGCGGCCTCGATCGCGAAGGCTTCCGAGGGTGACATCTTCGAACTGATCCGTGAAGACGGCGACTGGTATTCGATCGAGATGTTCTCAGGAATACCCCGTTTCGTGCACAAGGATCATGCGGAGAAAATCGAGTTTAAACTCGATATCACGATGCCGCCCGAGGCACATGCGGCGACGGTCGAGATGCTCAAGAGCGTCCGGACAAAGGCTCGTAAGGAGGCTGACGCGACATATCCTCTTAAAAAGGGCGAAGACACAGGCAGTTCCACACAATTCGATCTCAACAGCAAACTCCTCAACGAACTACTGGACCGTTACATGCTCGAAGCCCTTCGAGACAGGAATCTTCAACCGCCGCTTTACTGGTATTTTATCGTGGAGGACGAGATCGCCGAGATTGAGAAGACTCCGGCGGCATTGTAGGGAATTGTATCCAGACTGCAGTAGGGATCAGGCCGTTTCGATGAGTTCCTTGCGCAGCAAATTGAGTGCAGCCTGAGCGAACCTTTCCTTGTTGGCTTCACGATCACCGTTGAACGTAAACCTTTCATGCACTGTCCGTTCCGGCCCGCTCACGGCAACATGCACGCGTCCGACTGGTTTCTCGGGAGTTCCGCCATCCGGTCCGGCCACGCCCGTCGACGCAACGCTGAAATCTGTTCCGGCCACCAGTCGAACACCTTCCGCCATCGCACGTGCGACAGGTTCACTCACCGCTCCGTACTGTCGGATCATTTCGGGATCGACACCCACAAGCGCACTTTTTGACTGGTTGCTGTAGGTAACGACTCCGCTCATGAAAAAGGCCGAGCTGCCGGGAACATCGGTAAGTCGGCTGGCGATCAATCCCCCGGTGCAACTCTCAGCCGTCGCCACTGTTTGATGGCGTTCAGTCAGCATCCGGGCAACGACAGTCTGGATCGTTTCATTCTCTGCACTATAGATCCAGTCCGAGATGCTCCGCCGTATTCTCGACTCCGCTGCCGCGATCCGTCTCTTTGCATCATCCAGATCCGTCGATCGGACTGTCAGTCTGAGTTCCACGCCGGTAGGTTTGGGAAGGAATGCCAGTTCGGACAGTGTGAGAATATCGTTGAGATCATGGAGGTGTTCGACGATGGCCGATTCGCCGATCCCGAAGGTGCGCAGCGTCCGGAGCAGGACGAAATGGCCCGGATTGAGTGCCCGAAGGCGAGGGCCGACGGACACCTCCATCATCCGTCGCATCTCGAACGGCACCCCCGGCATGACAAAGCAGGCTTTCCCCTCACGCTGGAAGAGCATGCCCGCAGCTGATCCAAGTTCGTTCCAGAGGATCTCGCAGTTTTCCGGAATCAGACCCTGGTTAACGCTTGACGGTGGCATGACGCGGCCCATGCGCGCGAAAAGGGCACGAGTGTGTTCGAGCAGTCGCTCGTTCACCACGATTTTCTCACCGAAAAACTCTGCGATAACCGTTTTGGTAATGTCGTCGTGAGTCGGACCGAGACCTCCGGTGATCATCACGACGTCAGCTCGATGCCAAGCGATTCGGAGCGCTTCGATGATCCGCTCGCGATCGTCTCCGACCACCGTTGTCCAGCAGGGATATATTCCGCACTCCACAAGCTTCGCGCCGATGAATGCTGCATTGGTGTTGACCGTCGACCCGATCAGGATCTCATCGCCGATCGTCAATATCTCCGCCTTCATCTCCGCCCTCCCTGCCTTTCAGGAAACATCCGCGCGCAACTATAAAACCGCTTAGCCATGCGATCAAGGCCGATCCGCGCCAATATCATCGTGAGGGGGTCACTACCGGCGCTTCGAAGCGAGGATGCCGTCGAGGCTGAAACGGCCTGCGCCGATCAGAAACAGACTGACGAAGACGATCCCCAATTCGATTGCATGCGACGCACCTTTGATGCCATCGCCCTTTGAAATGTGCATTGTTGCCGCGACAAGCATTGTGAAGGCCATCATCAAAACAGTCGGTCTGACCAGAAATCCGGCGATCAGAGCCAGTCCGCCGCCGAATTCGGAAAAGGCCGCCATGAATCCCCAGAATTCCGGTGCGAACGTCACCCCGAAATTACCCATCGCGCTTCCTAATCCTGCCCATAGCTGCGGTCCAGCCATCAGTTTCGGAAATCCATGCGTCATGAACATGACGCCGATTCCGATCCGAAGCACCAGTAATCCGTGATCCCGATATCGATCCAATGATTGTAGAATCATGTTGTTATCCCTTCCTGGATACCGTCATCAGCATTGCGTCGCAAGACGGGATCCGATAATTAGAGGTAGTGCGATCGGAATGAGTTACAGACATGCCAATGGAAATGGATGCGATGACGGAAAGGAGTTCGTGATGGAGTTCACTGGGATCCATTCAAACCACGAGTTACATCGATCCGGCCGGTTCAGGATCAGTCTCGGTTGTATGCTCCTGACTGTAGCGATCGTGTTTCCATCACGGGTCAGTCGCGCCGGCGAGGTTGCGACTCCCCGTGCGACGGAATGCTGTACGCGTATCGTTTCGATGGCCCCCAACATCACGGAACTGCTGTATGCGCTCGATCTGGGCGATCGCGTGATCGGGGTCACCCCGTTCTGCCTTTACCCGCTCGAAGCCACCGTGAAGCCCAAAATCGGAGGGTTTCTCGATCCCAATTACGAAGCGATTCTTGCCCTCAAGCCAGACCGGATTTTCGGGTTGTCGTCGCATCGTGACCATCGCGAACGCCTCATGAAAGTCGGGCTCGATCTGACCATACTCCCCATGAACACGATCCCCGAAATCCTTAGCGCAATAACAACGGTAGGGTCGATATGCGGCGTGGAAGCACCGTCCGCTCGGCTGAGAGAATCGATCGAGGCGCGGATGGCTGAACTGAGGAACGCTCCGAAGCGAGCGATGCCGGTCCGCGTCATGATCTGCATCGGACGCGATTATCAGACCGACGTGCTGGATCAGGTAACCATTGCCGGAACGGACAGTTTTCATGACGGTATCATCGAACTGGCGGGCGGTATCAACGCCTACCGGGGTCCGCCGATCGAATATCCGGCTGTTTCATTCGAAGGTATTCTGGCCATGGATCCTGACGTTATCGTCGAGCTGCGGCCGGGGGAAACGATGACCGAGGCGGACCGGGAACGGTCGCTCGCGGCTTGGCTGAAACCAGCAGGTCTGCGTGCTGCTGAATCCCACATGATAACGATTTGGACAGATCCGCATGTATCGATTCCCGGCCCCCGGTTCATCGAAATCGCGGAAGCACTCGCTGCCATCGTGCGGGAGGTTCGCGACGGGAAGGAGATTCCGCGTGTTCACATGCCGTGAGTGCGGTGGCAGGTATCCACTCGTACAGACAATCTGGCGATGCCCGGACTGTCGCGGGCTGCTCGATTTCGTGCACGATCCCATGTTTGATCCGGCTCACCTGTCCGGTCGTCCGTTTTCTATGTGGCGCTATTTTGAATCGATTCCCTGCGGATCGATTCAGCCGGTCGCCAGTCTGGGCGAATCGATCACACCGCTATCCGAGTTTTCGTCCGACGGCGCATCGGTGTTGTTCAAGCTGGATTACCTGTTTCCGACTGGATCGTACAAGGATCGAGGTGCAGCGGTTCTGGTCGGCTGGCTTCGGGAGAGAGGAATCCGGCGGATCGTCGAGGATTCGTCGGGGAACGCCGGAACGGCGATTGCGGCTTACG
Organism: uncultured bacterium; assembly: GCA_964472395.1. Lineage (GTDB taxonomy): Bacteria > CSSED10-310 > CSSED10-310 > CSSED10-310 > CALFER01 > CALFER01. The sequence goes on from CAYYMM010000053.1 coordinate 27,917, forward strand.
CAGCGAAAGCGGGGATCGCCTGTGAGATCTACGTGCCGGATACGACATCCCCGGGGAAACTGCATCAGATCCGGGCAACAGGTGCGAGTGTGGTGCTGGTACCCGGTGGTCGTCAGGCAACGGCCGATGCAGCGCTCGATGCTGCCAGAGATGCGTTTTACGCCAGCCACGCCCGACACCCCCTCTTCTTCCATGGCACGAAGACTTTCGCCTACGAAATCTGGGAGCAACTCGGCGGGCAGATCCCCGACGCCGTTGTCGTTCCGACAGGTAACGGCACCTTGCTGCTCGGCGCATGGATCGGCTTCACCGAATTGCGGAAAGCCGGCCTGACCCACGGTGTTCCGAAGCTGATCGCCGTTCAGGCGGAGGGGTTCGCCCCGCTTCTCGACGCATGCGTGACAACGATCCGGACCGAAAGACCGACCGACCGGATGGGTTGTCTCGCCGAGGGAATCGCGATTGCCAATCCGGTCCGGAAGATGCAGATGATCGAGGCGATCCAGGAGTCGGGTGGAGACGTGGTCATCGTGAACGATGAAGACATCCGGAATGCCACCCGATTGCTCGGACGCAACGGTTACTTCGTCGAACCGACCTCAGCGGCAGGGCTCGCGGGCTGGCGGAAATGGAATCGCACCCGTGAACCATCCGGGTGCGTCGTCATCCCCCTCACAGGAACGGGACTCAAATGCCCGGACTTGGTCGCATCGCTCGCGTCTCTTGCATCGGATGGCGTGATCGAATAGTCTGTCGGTCCGCGCTCGTCTGCGTGACCGGGCGTTTAATATAGGGAGTAATGAATGGCACCGAGTTGGGAATGGATCGCATTCAACGTTTTTGTCCTTCTGATGCTCATGCTCGATCTGGGCGTGTTCAATCGAAAAAATCATCAGATTCGAGTTCGTGAAGCGCTTCTGTTCAGTGCTTTCTGGATCCTGCTCGCGCTGATTTTCAATGTTTTCGTGTATTACATGCATGGCAGGCAGGCTGCAATCGAGTATCTGACGGGTTATCTGATCGAAAAATCGCTCAGCATGGACAATCTGTTCGTGTTTCTGATGATCTTCACATACTTCAAAGTCAAGCCCGAGTATCAGCACAAGGTTCTGTTCTGGGGGATTCTCGGCGCACTGGTGCTTCGAGCCATTTTTATCTTTGCCGGAGTCGCCCTGATCGTGAAATTCCACTGGATGATTTACATATTCGGGCTGCTCCTGATCTACAGCGGATACAAGATGGCTGTCGAGAAGGACAAGGAAGTCAATCCGGAGAAGAATCCCGTCGTGCGTTGGTTTCGGAAACTGATGCCCGTGTCGTTGAGCTATGACGAGGGGCGTTTTTTCACACGGATCGACGGGAAACGGTTTGCGACACCCCTGTTCATTGTGCTGCTCGTCGTGGAGACGTCCGACATCATGTTCGCCATAGACTCGATCCCTGCGATCCTGGCGATCACGCACGATCCATTCATCGTTTATAGCTCGAATGTCTTTGCCATTCTGGGCCTCAGAGCGCTCTTCTTCGCTCTGGCCGGAATTATGAACATGTTCCATCTGCTCCATTACGGACTTTCCATCATTCTCGTTTTCGTCGGGATAAAAATGATGATCTCCCAGTTCTTCAAAATCCCCACACCCATCGCTCTCGGATTTCTCGCACTCGTCCTCGCCGGCTCGATCGTCGCCTCCCTCATCTGGAAACCCGGCGAGCTTAAGAACTGATGATTGTTTCTGTCAGGATCCTGTTCCCATTTCGATCCGTTTCGATTCATTCTCCATTCTGAGAAGCATCTGTTTGAGCTCCGCCCGTTCCGGCTCGGGCTTTCCACGGTCCAGAGCCGTGGTGGAAGAGCGGACGGCATCGAGAGTACGTCCTTCCTCGCATGCGATTACTCCGAGATTCCGGTATGGCTCGAATCGTCATCGGGCGAGTCCGGACGCCTGCTCGAGGACCGGGATCGCCTCCTTCGTACGGCCGGATGCATGCAGCGCTGCGCCGAGATTCAGAATTGTCGTAAATTTTCCGGGCTCCAATCGCGATCCGAATGCTCGAATTCAATAACGGCCTCATTCGGGCGATTTACGGCTAGCAGCGCCATCCCTAGCATGTGTCTCGCACCCGCATGGTCCGAACCGCTGAGAATCTCCCGGAGAATCGGGATGGCCTTGTCAGGCTGACCGATTTGTGTGTAACTGGATGCGAGACTCAGGTAACCCGGCAGATTCGTATAGGGAACGACAGGGAGGTGGGTCAGGAGTGTGGTGACAGCGAGGATGAAGAGCATCAACAGGGCCAGCCGTGATCATCCGACCGTTCTGATACGCCATCCTTCCGCATCGGTGATTCGCGATGAACTGGTCTCCAGTATGAAACGTGTTTTGGCATGGAGGCAACAGCTATTCAATGTTAGCATGAGAGTGA
>CAYYMM010000054.1:0-29819 GCA_964472395.1 uncultured bacterium
GAATCCGGCGGATCCGGCTTCCTCTCGATCCTGCTCGGAATCGTCGCCGGCGGCCTCTTCAAGTTCATCTCTGGCGGACTCGGCCTGCTCCGAGGCACGCTCGAAACCGGCACTCGCCTGGGCAACCGCATCCTCTACGGCGGAATGGACGCCTCCCCCGCGCTGATCGCCGTGGGCTACATCGTCAATCTCGAAATCGCTGTCCTGATCTTCGCCGGCGGATTCGCTGCCTGGAACATCGCTCTACCGCTGCTGAGCGCCGCCTATCCCGCGGACGGCACAGCCATCGAAACGGCCGGGATGATCTGGTCGACCCGGATCCGCTACATCGGCGTCGGTGCCATGCTCGTGGGCGGAATCTCCTCGATCTGGTCCATCCGTTCAGGGATCACCCGGAGCCTCACGCGATTGACCCGCCCGATCGCCCACTCCGGAGGGGCTCAATCCCGAACCGATCGGGATCTCTCCATCCGCTCGATGTTCCTCCTGATGATCGCGTGTTCGCTCCTGACCATCTGGGTCTACCACCAGTTTCTCGGCCAGTGGCCCCTGACAATCGTATCGACCCTCCTCATGATCGTCGCCGCGTTCTTTTTCGTGGCGGTGTCGAGTTTTATCGTCGGACTGGTCGGCAGTTCGAACAACCCGGTATCCGGCATGACGATCTGTGCCCTGCTCGCCGCCGCACTCCTGCTCGCGATCCTTCATTTTTCAGGACCCACCGCCGCGGCGGCGACACTCGGAATCGCCGGAGTCGTTTGCTGCGCGGCCTGTGCGGCCGGAGACATGTCCCAGGATCTGAAGACCGGAAATCTGGTCGGTGCAACCCCCCGGAATCAGCAGATCGGCGAACTGCTCGGAGTCATCGCTGCCGCGGTGATTCTCGCGCCGATTCTGTCGCTTCTGCACGCGTCCTATGGCATCGGCGCACAACTCAAGGCCCCCCAGGCCGCCCTCTTCGCAAGCCTCGCGCAAGGATTTTTCGGCGACGGCACCCTCCCGTACGAAATGATTGCCTGGGGCATCGCGGGAGGCATTTTTGTGTTGGCTGCCGATCACCTCATGCTCAAGCCGGCCGGCCGTTTCCGTCTGCATCTCATGCCGATCGCCGTCGGCCTGTATCTGCCGGTCTCGCTCTCGACGCCGATCCTCGCAGGCGGCCTCATCCGCTGGGTGGTCGAACGCGGACGAACCGCCGTAACCCCCTCTCACGCACCGGGTGCCGATCATCGCGTGCTGCTGTCGTCGGGACTGATCGCGGGTGAATCCATTGCCGGAATCGTGCTGGCGCTGCTGATCTACATGAACTGGAATCCGGCGGTCACGCTGCCGGAATCGCCCTGGATGCAATCACTCGTGACGGCCGCCACGATCGGGTTGCTGGCCGGCATCTGCATGCTCTTCGCGATCCCAAAGCCGAAGGATGTCGGTCTCGTCCCACCCCCGAAACAGAATCTCGAAAGCTGACCCCTCCCGATATCCGATGATCGGCGGCATGAAACGGCTGTTGTAAAGCGACCACATGCCGGACGTATATGCGCCGGTATCATGGATCACGAGCCAGTCTCCGGGATCGATGCATGGGAGGAGTCTGCGGCGCGCGACATAGTCCCCCGAGAAGCAGAGCGGGCCAGCGATATCATGCATCCGGATATCATCGGTTTTCGTTCGACCGGTCGGGTCGAACACCGTGATGTGGTGATACCAGTCCAAATAGGCGCTCCGTAAAAAGAGATCCGCACCGGCGTGTCCCAGCGCAATCCGTGTCCTTCCGGTCTTGACGTATTCGATGCGACAGGCCGTCCAGCCGGGCGGGGCGAGCAGACTGCGACCGAACTCGGTCATGATGCGAAACCCGAACAATTCCGGCACACCGTCCCGCAGAGCCCGGACATACTGCTCGAATCCGATCAGGGGATCCTCGGGACGATACCGGACCGGGAGTCCGCCTCCGATATCGATCGAGTTGATCGGAGTGTCGAATCGCATGTTGAGTTCGTGTGCCAACGCGACGGCCCTGGTGATGCTCTCGACCAGCATTTCAACCGGATAACCTTGCGAACCGGTATGCACATGCACACGGTTCAAATGATGCGCAGCGCCTTGCTCCCTTCGAAGAAACGTATTGATCCTGCGCGCAGTCTCACCGAACTTCCCGCCGCGCATCGCGGTACTGGTCTGTTCATATCGGCCTCGACGCATGCCAGTATTGAGGCGGATGCCGAGTGACGGTGCGGGAGCTCCGTTCGTGCGTAAGTATCGTAGGATCCTCTCAAACTCAGCGGTATTGTCGATGTTGATGCGGATCCCCTCATCCAGAAGCCGTTCGATGTCCCGTTCCGTTTTCACCGGCGAATCATAGATGATGGTCGGGGGCATGAAACCGGCCACTCGGGCGAGTGCCAGTTCGCCCATCGACGCGCATTCCGCGCCGAGCCCGTGTGCGCGGGCGATCCGGAGAATCGCGACAGAGGGATTGGCCTTGACGGCAATCGTATGTTCAGCGGTTGAGGGGAACGAGGCGCGAAGCGACCGGATCCGGGAGGTGAATGCATCGAGATCGAAAAACTGGGTGAGGGGCGCGTGATCGCCGATCAGGTTGCCGTCGAGCGCATCGCGGAGGATTCGGCCGATGCGTTCCGATGACGGTGCGAGCGGATCAGGTGATATCCGGGAGTCCTTTCGTTCCGCCATGACGCGCCATCCGTTCGCTCGCGCCGGGGAGATAGCGCGGACGGAAGAGTGTTTTAACGAGCAGGATCGGATACTGGTGCCAAATCCGGTGCAGGCGGATTTTCGATTCGCCGCCCTTGCGCCGGTATTCGTGCGCAGGCACTTCTCCGATCCGGAATCCTCGCTGGAGCAACTGGATGTCCATTTCGGTTTCGATCGGGAACCCGTCGATTTCGAGATTCAGCGCGCGGGCGGCCTCGCGGGTGAGCGCCCGGAAGCCGTTCTGCGTGTCCGACAGATGGACATTCCAGCGGTAATTGATGAAAGTGGTGATGATGTTGGAGCCGGTGATGCGGAAGAGCTGATTGAGGTTGCCGACGAGTTCGTCCGAGCCGCCCTTGAAGCGCGATCCGATCACCATGTCAGCGTCTCCGCGCATGACGGGATCCACCAGTCTCGGGATATCGTCCGTGGCATGCGATCCGTCGGCATCGATGAACAGAATCACGTCTCCGTCCGATACTTCGATGCCCATTCGCATCGCATCGCCTTTGCCGCGCCCCCGGTCCAGATGAACCTGTGCGCCGAGTTGATTGGCGATCTCACGGGTACGGTCCTGCGAATGCCCATCGATGACATGCACGTCTCCGGAATGTTTCAGTGCGCCTGCGAGCACCTCTTCGAGTGTCGCTTCTTCGTTCCGTGTCGGTATGATGATGCTCAGTTTCAAGCCATGACCTCCGGTTCAGTAGAATCGATAACGAGCCGGTTCTTTGTACACGATGACGGGGCCGAGATCAAAGGAAAAGCCGTCGGGGCCGAACGAATCGAATTTGATCTGGAGTATGGTTTTAAGCCAGTCCCGAAGCACGGGAGGCTTCAGAGGGAGGGCCGACCGGTAATGGGCTTCATTGAACTCAGACAAACGGAAGCGATACTCCGACCAGCCTTTCCGGATTGGGATTCTATCATATCGTTCGTAGAGGTTCACTGAAAGTTCATTCGATACATGCGGCAGAACGAGTTGAATTGAAAACGACAATCCCTCACGGGACGCATCCATCGAGAAGCGAAAGGTATCGGAATCGAGCGAGGGATTCGGGACGAGTGGCTGGTAGAGATAAAATGAATTCGGCTCGAGTTTATCGGGAATGGTAACTCGGGTGACCGGAATCGTCTCCTCTCCGAAACGTCGATCCATGTGCGTGATGTAATCTTTGGACTGGAGCTCGGCTGGCACGAGTGCTCGCAGAGCGAGTGCATCATAGAGTTGTTCGCGGCCGCAGGCGCAGGCAGTGAGAATGATTATGAGAAAAGCAAGACGATCACGATGGATCGGCATTGGCCTCTGCTCCCTCAATCACTTCATCCACCACATAAATCGGTTCTTTCTGTAGCTGCCGATCCATCCGGTTCATCCGCTCATTGATTATACCGAACAGAACCATGTTGAAACCGGTTGCACCCAGGAGAATTCCGAAAAACGGCCACGCAATCGACATGGATACGCCCACAAGGTGCCCGATGAGATAGACGGCGAGCATCGCGAGCCCAATCGCGGCACCGGACAATCCAGCCAGCGTGGCCAGGGCGAGTCCGACCGGATAGATATTGAATGTGATCAGAACATCCATGAAGAGATGCACCAGAGCGATCAGATTATACTTTGTCTCGCCTTTTGGACGCGGATGAAACTGAATTGGAATCGTTGTGAAACGAGCGCCGCGCCAGATCACATACACCGCCAGATGGCTCCAACGGGAGTTCTGGAATTCAGGATATTCACAGTATTTCCGGCGTATAGCTTGAAATCCGCACCCGATATCGGGATGCGGGACTTTTAGAACCCACTTGTAAACCAGATTCGTGAATAAACTCGGTATCCGTCGAATCCAGAGATTCTCGGGGCGGTTGAGACGCAAACCGCTGACGAGATCATAGCCCTCCTCGAGTTTTTCGATGAGTTTCGGAATGTTCTCAGGGTCAATCTGCAGATCCGAATCCAGAATCACCATGATCTCCCCAGTCGCATATTGAAAACCGGCGGCCATTCCCGCCTTCTGTCCGAAATTCCGTTTAAAACGGATGAGGCGCGCATGGGGATCCCGAGAGGGGAATGTGAGGAGGATTTCGGTGGATCCGTCCGTGCAGCCGTCGTCGATGAAGATGAACTCGTGGTCGCGCGGCCATTGCGCGAATACGGCCTGAAGCCTCGTGAAGAGTTCCTCCAGCGTATGTTTTTCGTTGTAAACGGGGATAATGATCGATACCTTGGATCCGGTACTCATCAAGAGCCTCCCTGTGAGGGCGGGGTTTTGCTGACCCGCTCGGATACTATTTGTAGCATAAAATGGGGAATGCACAAAACCTCCTGAATCCCCGTATTTGACGACCCCGTCATGACGCGATAGACTGGTGAATCAGCCCATCTTCACGGGAGGACCATCATGCGGCACGTCTTCATCATCGTTTGCATCGTTACGATCGGTATGTGTGGGACCCTGACCCATGCCTTCGATTCGGAAGCCGATCGGATCGCCGATCTGCAGACTCAGATCGATACCGCCGGTGCGCACTGGACCGCCGGCACCACGTGGGTATCGCTGTTGTCCCCTGCCGAACGGCGCATGCTCATGGGCAATCCCTCCATCGTCGACCGCGTCCTCCGCGGGGATCTCGATCCGACTCCCCCGCTCACCGCATCCAACCCCTCACCCGATTCACGCGCTCAGTTCGACTGGCGCAATCACAACGGCGCCAACTGGATCACTCCGGTTCGAAATCAATGGACGTGTGGCTCATGCGTCGCCTTCGCAGCGATCGGTGCATTCGAAGCGCAACTCAGGATCAGCAGCGGACTGCCGGATTACACGATAGACCTGAGCGAGCAGCATCTGTTTTCATGTGGCGGCGGGTCATGCACCGGGGGCTGGCAGATCGATGCCGCGTTCACGCGCTGTCAGAACGTCGGTGTGCCGGACGAGGCCTGCCTGCCGTATCGCCACGTCGACGACAATTGCGCCGACGCCTGTTCGAACTGGCAGAGCCGGGCGTGGCGGATTCAGGACTGGGAAAGTCTGGGCGGATGGTTCTGGCCGCCGTCCGTTCAGGAAATCAAGACCGCGCTGAATCAGGGCCCGATCGCCTGCTCCATGATCGTCTATTCCGATTTCATGGATTACACGGGCGGTGTGTATCAGCATGTTTCGGGTGGCATTGAGGGTGGTCATGCGGTGTTGATAGTGGGATACGAGGATGCGAACGGGTGCTGGATCGTGAAGAACAGTTGGGGGAAGAACTGGGGAGAGGACGGCTTTTTCCGGATTGTCTATGAAGACAGCGACATCGGTCAGGATTCGAGCCGGATGATCATTACGCAGATACCGCCCAGTCCCACGCCGGCGCCGACGTCGACTCCCGTTGCCACACGTACGCCTCCGCCGACCGCCACTCCCGCGCAGTCAGCAACCCCGGCGTTTACGTCGACGCCTGCGCCCACGGCCACACCGGCAGTTCCGCAGATCGGCATTACAATCAATGCGATGTCATTCTCGGCAGGTGATCCGTTCCTGGTCATGGTGCATCTCGATAATCCGGGCACGCCGATGAACGGACAATTGTTCGTCATCCTGGACATTCAGGGTCAGTACTGGTTCTGGCCGTCCTGGACGGACCGGATCGAGTGGGCCGAGGTGAACGTGTCAGGATCAGGGCGAACCGATTGGACGATTCTGGATTTCACGTGGCCGGATCTGGAGGCGTCGATTCTGGGAGCGGCGTTCTGGACGACGTTCGTGTCCGAGGGTTCCTTGCCGGCTGGGTATGATACGGCTCCGTTCAAGTTCGAGCCGTAGTCAGTTTCCGCATACTTTACGAAATCAGATCCGACATCTTGAATTCCGCTCGTTTCTTCAATAGGATGAGTGTGCGTGGGATTCACTAAAATAAGGCCTTGAATGGTCGTGAAGGGGGAGGATTTCGATGTCGCACGGACCTGCAACGAAATGGGGTGAGGACAATGCATCTCCGTACAAGGCGCGTTTGGGTGTTTATCTGTTCATTTTCTACTGCCTGGTTTACGCCGGATTCATCGTGATCAATGTCGTATCACCACAAACGATGGGCGTATCCGTAATATTCGGCCTGAACCTTGCCTGCGCCTATGGATTCGGATTGATCCTCCTGGCGATCATCATGGGCATCATTTACAACCATCTGTGCGGACAGAAAGAACGGGAACTCAATGCGCCCGCCGGAGGTGACCGGTCATGATCTACACGGCATCTCCTCTGGCAATCGGTATTTTTGTCGCGTTCGTTCTGAGTGTTCTGACACTGTCATCCTATTTCGCCAGGAAGACCCAGTCATCCAAAGGGTATTACGCAGCGGGAGGAACGATTCACTGGGCCGTCAACGGAATCGCGTTCGCCGGCGATTACCTTTCCGCAGCCTCATTTTTGGGAATCTGTGGGATGATCGCCTTCGATGGGTACGACGGATTTCTGTATTCGATCGGATATCTGGCCGGTTGGGTCGTCGCACTGTTCGTCGTCGCTGAACCCCTCAAACGATTCGGGAAATATACATTCACCGATGCGCTCAATTACAAGTTCGGATCGAAGGGAATCCAGTTGACGGCGGCGATCAGCACACTGGTCGTCTCGGTCTGTTACCTGATCCCGCAGATGGTTGGTGCCGGCGATCTCGTCACTCCGCTGCTCGGACTGCCGCACTACATGGGTGTCATTCTGGTCGGTGCGATCGTTATTTTCATTGTTGCAACGGCCGGAATGACATCGACTACCTACGTGCAGTTCATCAAGGGGGGTCTCCTGATCGTTTTCTCGACGATCCTGACCATCTATGTGCTTCGGCATGGGCTGTCCCTCAAGCCATCCGATTCGTTCCATTCGCTGGTTTCGCTCCCGGCGGTCCTGGAAGGGGATACCATCACGTCGGTCGAAGATTCCTCGTATCAGGTCACCGGAAACTACAAGAAGGACAATCTGCACTTTGTAAAACTGGAAAAGCAGGGGATTGCGACCTGGTGGCATGTGACCGGTGCGGCACCGAACGTGATCTTGAAGGAAACGCTATCCATCACGAAAGCAGCGGATGGCCGTGTTCTATACAACGGGGATCTTAAGCAGGCTCAAAAATTCTTCCAGGTCGGCAACGCATCGAAGATCGTGCATAACGGCAAGGAAGTTTCGGAAACTGGCCCGCTCGGCCCCTTCGAGTATCTCTCGACGATCGAACAGAGCGAAATCATTCGATTTGCGAAATCGACGTTTCAGGACGCCAACGACAAGATCACGATCTGGCGTCAGAACCCCACGTCAGGGAAAGAGGTGCTGCGGCCCGGGTTGAAGTTCAAAGTCGACAAGGGTGCGGATTTCATGAGCCGGCTGAACTTCGTTTCGCTGATGATCGCCTTGTTCTTCGGCACGTCGGCTCTCCCGCACATCCTGATTCGGTATTACACGGTGCCCAGCGCAAGGGATGCCCGGAAATCGACCATCGTCGCGATCGGCGCGATCGGGTTCTTTTACATTCTGACGTTGTTCATGGGTCTGGGTGCCATGCTGACCGGTTCGCTGGATCTGGAGAGCAGTAACATGTCCGCACCGCTGCTGGCGAAGTTCTTCGGGATAATCCTGTTCTCGATTATCTCCGCGATCGCCTTCGCCACGGTTCTTGGGACTGTCGCAGGACTGATCGTCGCGGCATCCGGAGCGGTCGCCCACGATCTGATCACCGGATTCATGGGCAAGAAGATGACCGATCGCGAACAGGTCCGGGCGGGTAAAATTTCAGCCGTCGGTGTCGGATGCATCGCCATCGTCCTCGGCATTCTTTGCAAGGGAATGAATGTCTCGTTCCTGGTCGGCCTTGCCTTCGCCGTCGCGGCATCCGCCAATCTTCCCTCCATCATCATGCTGCTCTTCTGGAAGAAAACGACGTCGAAAGGGATCGCTGCCTCGATCGTCGTTGGCATTCTGACGTCACTGGGCATCATTCTCCTTTCACCCAGCACCTACGGAGACATTTACGGTCTACCTCGCTCCGCCGCACCGATTCCTCTCGACAATCCCGGCATCATCTCCATTCCACTCGGCTATATCACTCTCATCATCGTCTCTCTGCTGACACAGAAAAAGACTCAGACATCCTGATGGTTTCGTCGCTGGCAGGTTGATTCCCGGACCGACTCGACCACACGCTTGCCGATATGCGATAATCGAAGCGAGACGAAAGGTGCTCGATGGCTGATCATCGGATAAACATCCATTGGAAACGGTTTTCGGCTCGCTTCGTTCTGCCGACCGCCGTCACCTTCTGTCTCTTTATCTCGTCGTTTTATCTGATCATGATTCCGATCATCGAACGGAGCATCATGGATCGGAAACGGGAGATGATCCAGGAACTCACGAACTCGGCCTGGAACATCCTGGCCAAGCTCGAGCATGATGAACAGGCCGGTCTGTTGACCCGTGAGGACGCGCAGGCGCAGGCCATCGATCAGATCCGCAATCTGCATTACGGTCAGGAGATGAAGGATTATTTCTGGATCAATGACATGCACCCCAGAATGGTCATTCATCCCTATCGAACGGATCTGAACGGACAGGATCTGACCCAGTACACCGATCCGGAGGGGACACGCGTGTTCGTCGAGTTTGTTCGGATCGTGCGCGAATCCGGTGCCGGATTCGCCTCATACAAATGGCAATGGAAAGACGATCCGGGACGCATTCTGCCGAAAATTTCATATGTCAAGGGATTCAAACCATGGGACTGGATCATCGGAACGGGTATTTATGTCGATGATGTGAGGGTCGAAATTCGAAGGATTACACACAATACCATCAAAATCTCACTCATCATCCTGATCGTGATCGCCGCTCTGCTCGCCTTCATCATCCGGCAAAGCTTCCTGACGCTGCAAAACCAACAACTCGCGGAGCAATCACTCAGGGAGTCCGAGGAAAAGTATCGAACATTAGTCGAATCATCCGGAGACGGGATCCTGATGGCCATTCAGGGCCGGTTCACCTATGCCAATCAGACGATCGCCAACCTGCTCGAACGCACCCCCGGTGAAATGATCGGGATGATTGTCGAGAATCTTTTTCCGGTTTCGATCCGTGACACGCATCCCGGCCTGATCGAACGCCTGAACGAAGCATCTCCGGCAATTGAAACGATCGAAGTTCCGTTGCTGACGCGATCCGAAACAATCAAGGAAGTCATTTTCTCGATTTCACCGATCGAAATAGGCGGGAAAGACGGTTTTATCGCCGCGGTGACGGATATCACCCTGCGCAAAAGACTGGAAAACGAAATCGGTAAAAGTGAAGCGATGTTCCGTGCTCTGGCGACGAATGTAAGAGTCGGGATATTCAGGATCGCGTTCCGAGGTTCACCGCATTTCATCGAGGTCAATCCGGCGCTGGTAGAATTGCTTGGTTATCCATCCCGAGAGGAGCTTCTTGCAACACCCTTCGAGACGCTCTTTGTTTCAACGGATGAATGCCGCGCAATTCTCTCGGCTCGAGATCCGGCGCTGAATCACGAAAGAACGGCTCGATTGCTGAAGAAGAACAGGGACGTCATCTGCGCGGCCATTCATGGAACAATTGTGACCGATGAACTGGGGCACCCACAGTTCCTTGACGGGGTCATGTGGGACATCACGATCGGTCAGCAGCAGGAGCGAACACGCGAACAGGTTCTTTCCGAACTGCAGACTACCGTTTTCTTTCTGCATTCAAAGCTGATGGATCTGCCGATCGAGAAGGCAGTCATGATTTCCGGGACTCCCTCTCTGGGTGAAATAACGGAAACGATGCGTGAGTCCGACACTGAGTTCCTGGCGATCCGAGGTGATTCCTTGTCATCCTCCCGCCTGGTAACCCGTCAGGATATACTGCATCTTTCGAGACTTGGTCTGAACCAGACGGATGGGATTCCACCTGAATCGATTTTCAAACCGCTGATATCGATCGACGAACACGCCACCGTGTTTGAAGCTTGGCTTCGACTCGATACGATCGACCTTCCCGCCCTGCTCGTGACCGCTTCCGATGGTTCGTTCAAAGGCTTCCTGAGCTGCCGGAATCTGATGAGCCTGCAGAGTTACTCGCCTGTTGCACTTCTGAAAAAGATTCAGTGTGCACGTTCCCAGGACGAGGTGATTCAGAGCAATGCGATGTATCCGGAATTGATTGTCCTGCTGATCCGCAGCGGTGCAAGACCCGAATTCATTACGCATCTGACGACCCGAGTTATCGACTCGATTCTCGAGAAATTCATCCAATGCGCGATTGATGAATTGGGACCACCCCCGGTCGATTTCGCGTTCATTGTGTTTGGAAGCGAGGGTCGCAAAGAACAGACACTGAGGACGGATCAGGACAATGCGATCATTTTCGAGGACACGGACGCATCGGATATCCAGCCGATCCAATCCTATTTTCTCGAGTTGGGTCAACGCGTGTGCGGTTGGCTCGATCAGGCCGGCTATACGTACTGCGCAGGCAACAATATGGCTCAGAATCCGAAATGGTGCAGACCTCTTTCAGCATGGAAGAAGTACTTCAGCGAATGGGTCCACCAGTCCACCGCCGAAGACCTTTTGAATCTGAAGATATTCTTCGATTTCAGATGTGCGTTCGGGAAGACGGACATCGAAAACCGATTACGTGACTACATCGATCAGATTGCACCCGAGAATCCTCGGTTCTTTCAGTTGCTCGTTCGCAATGTCCTTCCGATGACACCGCCGATCGGCATGTTCGGGCAGTTTCTTGTCGAATCCGTTTCCGACCGCGGCAAGGTGCTCGATATGAAGAGCGCCATGATGCCGATCATCGATTTTGCCCGGATCTATTCCATTCGCCACAGAATACAGGCCACAAACACCCTCGACCGGCTGCTTGCACTGAGGGATCGCGGTATTCTGACCGATAAGAATTACGAAGAAATGGCACAGGCCTACCGATATCTGATGCAGATCCGGTTGCGGATGCAGGCCGAAACGATGGCATCGACGACCAGGCAGCCGGACAATTACATCAGTCCGGACAGTCTGACTTACATCGAGCAGCGTCTTCTCAAGGAAATCTTTGCCCAGACCAAGCATTTCATGGCTCGAATGAGCTATGATTTTACGGGTCAGTGAGCATCCCGTCGTGATTCTCGTAACCTCCGACAGCCATTGTTATTACGACACGATCAACAAACAAATTGTCTATGCCGAGACCGAATTGGGTGTTTCGATCGATTGTGTGATCCATCTCGGCGATTTCGGTCTGTATGCCTCTCACCTGTACGACTTTTTCATCCGGTCCCACAAACGATTTTTAAAACCGCTGTATTGCATCGACGGAAACCATGAGGATTTCTCCGCGCTGCATAAACTCGTCAGGAAGTACGAGGCTTTTTTTACATATTTGCCGCGATCCACCGTTCATGTGATTGGCGGGTACCGGTTCCTGGCGCTTGGAGGTGCTGCATACATGGACTCGATGATCACCGAATCAGCATCACTGATCACGGACGAGCAGATTGATCGGTGCCTCCGCTTGAGTCCCGACGCAGTCGATATCATCATCACGCATGATTGTCCCACGAATCTGGGGGTTCCCAACACACCCGGCATGGAGTGTTACGGCGCTCCTGGTTTTGCGAGAAGTGAGGAACTGTCGGCACATTTTCATCCAAAGCTCTGGTTTTTCGGACATCATCACAAATGGTTCACGCACCAGGACGAGGGAGTGATCTATCAGGGATTGTGCGGCACATGGAAAGGGTTTGTGCTTCTGGATGATGCGTATCGGTATCGCGTTGTGACCCACCAGTTGGAGTGGGAGAAGTCATCGCTGATCGAGCGCATTCTGGTCAAGCTGAGGATCATTCGACCGGATCAGCCGAGCGGATCGAATTCGCGGTAGCAGAGACCGTCACCCGATACAATGCATTTTTCTTCCGTTCCCGCGGGAGTCATCTCTGGAAGAAACCCCGTTCTGGACGCCGGCGCAACCAATCAATTAAGTAAGGTGTCCCTCTATTTCAAAGGACGGTTTTGCACGATCGGCCCGGGATTTCCCGCACAAGGGTCGGAACAGCATACCCCGACACCTTCTCGGCCAACTCCGAAACCATGATCCGCGCATTCATGTCATCCACCGCAAAATGCCCTGCTCCCGCCACCTTGTCGAGCTGGTGCAGGTAATACGGCTTGATCCGGTTCCTCACCAGCGCACCGCTCAGATCCATGAGTGCCCGCGTGGAATCGTTCACACCTCTCAGCAGAACGGCCTGATTCAGCATCGGGATGCCCGCATCGATCAGCACGGCGCACCCCCGCTCCGCCTCCCCGGTCATCTCGACGGCATGATTGAAATGCGCTACGACCCACACCGGCTTCCCCCGTCGCAAAATACCCGCCAGCCCGGCCGTCAGCCTCTGAGGCAACACGGCCGGCATCCGCGTGTGGATCCGGATGACCTCGACATGGTCGATCCCCGAGATCAGATCGATCAGGACACCGAGTTCCTCGTCGTCCATCATCAGCGGATCGCCTCCGGAGAGAATCACTTCCTGAATCCCTCTCCGCTTGCGAATATAGCCGAGAATCCGGTCGAATTGCGCCGCGGACAGTCCATCGGAGGGGGTCACTCCGGAATGCGCCCGGAAACAGAACCGACAATGAACCGCGCACACCGAAGTGACTAAAATGAGCACGCGGTTGCGATACTTGTGAATCAGGCCCGATGCGGGACAGAACCGACATTCTTCGAGCGGATCCGCGATCTCGTCCCGCCCATGCCACAGCTCCGCGGGTGACGGGAGCACCATCCGGCGGATCGGATCACGCGGATTCTCCGGATCGATCAACCCGAAGTAATACGGTGTGACGAGTATGGGGTAGCGTGTCGCGGCACGGGCCATGCCACTTTCGACACGCGGCGGGAGCCTGAGTCTCTGGGCGGCATCACGCACATCCCGGATGCTGCCGTCGATCTGCTCCCGCCACATGGTGATCCGCCGTATCGTCGTTATGACCCGAACGACATCTTGGCGAGCTGTTCGTAGATCCTGAACCGGAGCGACACGTCCTTCTGAGCCAGTTCGAGCAGTTCCTGAGCGCGTGCAGGTTCGCTGTATTTCAGCGCCTTGTAGCGGATTTCGCCGTACATGTATTCTTCCATCGAGACCACCGGCGTCTTGCTGTCGAGCTGGAGCGGGTTTTCACCGTTCGCAACGCGTCTCGGATCAAACCGGAACAGCGGCCAGTGACCGGATTCCACCGCTTTTTTCTGTTCGACGAGCTGCTTTTGCATGTCGATACCGTGTGCGATGCAGGGACAGTAAGCGATCACGATCGAGCTCCCCGGATAACTGCCCGCTTCGGCGAACGCCTTCACGGTCTGCGCCGGATTGGCTCCCATCGCGATCTTTGCGACATAGACGTTACCGTAGGTCATGGCGAGCATTCCGAGATCCTTCTTCGGCATCACCTTGCCCGCCACGGCGAACTTGGCGGTTGACCCGCGCGGCGTCGATTTGGAGCACTGTCCGCCGGTGTTCGAATACACTTCGGTATCGAGCACGAGCAGGTTGACGTTGCGGCCCGACGCGATGACATGGTCCAATCCGCCGTAACCGATATCGTATGCCCAGCCGTCGCCGCCGATGCACCAGACCGCCTTGTCGACCAGATAATCCGCCAGCGACAGGAAAATCGGGTCTTTATCCCCGATCAGTTTCTTGAGCTGATCGACGCGTTCCCGCTGGGCCGCAATCCCGATATCGCCGCTCTGATCGGCTTCGAGAATCGCGTGTTTGAGTCCTTCCGGAAGAGCCGATTCCCGCACCCGCTGCATCGCTTCGTTTCGCTTGGCGTCCACCGAGCAGCGGAATCCGAGCCCGATTTCGGCGGCATCTTCGAACAGACTGTTGGTCCACGCGGGACCTCGACCATCGTTCCGCGTGCAATACGGCGTGGTCGGCAGATTGCCGCCGTAGATCGACGAGCAGCCAGTGGCATTCGCAATGATGGCGCGATCGCCATAGAGCTGTGTCAGCAGCTTGACATACGGAGTCTCGCCGCATCCCGCGCACGCACCGGAAAACTCGAACAGCGGCCGGATCAACTGGCTTCCCTTGACCGTTTCTTTCTTGACGTACTTCATATCGGTTTCGGGGATATTCAGGAAGAATTCAAAATTCTGAGCTTCGGGATGTCGCAGGTCGAACTGAGGCTGCATCACGATCGCCTTGTCTTTCGCGGGACACGCCTCAACGCACACACCGCACCCCGTGCAATCCTCGGGCGCCACCTGAACGGTGAACTTCAGCCCCTCGAACTGCTTGGTCTTTGCATCCGCCGATTTGAAAGTGGGTGGTGCGCCTTCGAGCGATTCCGGAGCGTATGCCTTGATGCGGATCGACGCATGCGGACACACGAAACTGCACATTCCGCACTGGATACAGTTCTCGGTTTTCCAGACCGGAATGTCGGTCGCGATATTCCGTTTTTCATACTGCGTGGTCGCCGTAATAAACCGCCCGTCGCAGGGCATTTCGGATACCGGAACCAGATCGCCTTCCTTGCGGATGATTTTCGCGAGCAGTCCCTTGACGAAATCCGGGGCATGATCCGGCACGGTCGGCGGAGGCATGATCGTGCTGGCAGCTGACGCGGGGATCGTGACGACGTGGGTGGCCCCGAGAGCGGCATCGATCGCCTTCATGTTCATCTCGACCACCTTGGCGCCCTTCTTGCCGTAGGTCTTCTTGATGCTCTCGCGGATCAGCTCCACCGCTTCGTCTTCCGGCAATACTCCGGAAATTTTGAAGAACGCCACCTGCATGATCGTGTTGATGCGCGCGCCCAACCCGAGATCCTTCGCGAGCGCGTTGGCGTCGACGACATAGAATTTCGCTTTCTTCGCGATGAGCTGTTCCTGGACGAACCGGGGCAGCCGATCCCAGACTTCGCCGGCGCTGAACGGGCTGTTGAGGAGAAACGTGCCGCCCGGTCTGAGATTGGCCAGCATGTCGTATTTCTCGAGGAAGGTGAAGTTGTGGCAGGCGAGGAAATTGGCGTCGGTGCACAGATAGGTGCTGCGGATCGGTTTCTTCCCGAACCGGAGATGACTGACGGTCTGTGCGCCGGCCTTCTTCGAATCGTAGACGAAATACCCTTGCGCATACATGTCGGTCGCTTCGCCGATGATCTTGATCGAATTCTTGTTCGCGCTGACCGTTCCGTCCGATCCGAGGCCGTAAAACATGGCCTGGAAGGCGTCAGCCGAGCGGTTGCGGAAGTCGGCGTCCCATTCGAGACTCGAGTGTGACACATCGTCGATGATTCCGACCGTGAAGTGGTTTTTGGGGCGGTCCGCCGCGAGATTGTCGAAGACGGCCTTGGCCATTCCTGGTGTGAATTCCTTCGAACTCAGGCCGTATCGGCCGCCGACGATCGCCGGCATTGTTTTGAACGGTGCCGTCCCGTCCGTCATCGCTTCCACGATGGCAGCCTGAACGTCCAGGTAAAGCGGATCGCCACCCGCACCCGGTTCCTTGGTCCGGTCGAGCACCGCGATGCGTTTGACGGATTTCGGGAGAGCGCCGATGAGATGCTCGGCGGAGAACGGCCGGTAGAGCCGCACCTTGATGATACCGACTTTCTCACCCATGCCGACCAGTTCATCGACAGTCTCATGAGCCGCTTCCGCACCGGATCCCATGATGATCACGACCCGTTCGGCGTCCGGATGCCCGAAATACTGGAACAGCTCATATCTTCGTCCGGTCAGTTTCTGAAACCGCGCCATGTATTTTTCGATGATACTCGGACATTGGGTATAGAACGGATTGACGGTTTCACGACCCTGGAAATACACATCGGGGTTCTGGCTGGTGCCGCTGATCATCGGGTTGTCCGGACTCAGGCCGCGCTGCCTGTGTTCGATGACGAACTGGTCGTCGATCATCGCCCGCATGTCTTCTTTCGACAGCGGATAGACTTTGTTGACCTCATGTGAGGTTCGGAATCCGTCGAAGAAGTGGAGCATCGGGACGCGGGATTCTAGTGTCGAGGCGGTGGCGATCAGTGCGAGATCCATGACTTCCTGGACGCTGCCCGAGGCGATTGCACCGAATCCGGTTGACCGGGCGGACATGATGTCCTGGTGATCGCCGAAGATGGAGAGCGCCTGGCAGGCGATCGAGCGGGCGGCGATGTGGAAGACTGTCGGGAGCAACTCACCGGCGATCTTGAACATGTTGGGGATCATCAGGAGGAGCCCCTGCGACGCCGTGAAGGTGGTGCTCAGGCATCCCGACGCGAGCGCTCCGTGAACGGCGGCCGCTGCGCCGGCTTCGGATTGAAGCTCGATGACTTCGGGCACGACACCCCAGATATTCGTTTCGCCCGCAGCCGATTTCGCATCCGCTTCCTCACCCATGACCGAACTCGGGGTAATGGGATAAATCGCAATGACCTCGCTGCACGCGTGGCCGACCATCGCCGCCGCAGTATTTCCATCCATCGTAACCATGTGCTTGTTTTCCATCATCAACTCCTCACTGACATTCCGCGGCGCATCCGCGGTTTCCTTGAAAAACTACAATTCGGTTCTGCCTTCCAGGGCCTTGGCCATCGTGGCTTCGTCGGCGTATTCGAGACTTCCGCCGACGGGCAGACCATGCGCAATCCGGAACACCCGGGCACCCCGGGCTTTCAGGACGCGTGAAATATACATCGCGGTGGCTTCGCCTTCCACCGTGAGATTCGTCGCGATAATCACATCCCCCACCTCACCCGACGCGACCCGCTCGATCAGCCGGCCGATCGTCAGGTTGTCCGGACCGATTCCGTTGAGGGGCGAAATCACGCCATTGAGCACGTGGTAGCGGCCCTTGAATTCACCCGTCCGTTCGATTGCCGCCACATCATTCGCCTCTTCGACGACGCACACCGTCTTCTCACGATGCTCGTCGTTGCACACGGAACATACTCCATCTTCCGACAGATTGAAACAGCGCTCGCAGGGTTTGATTCCGTCTTTGAGATTGATCAGGGAGCGGGATAGTTTCTCGGCGAACGACCGCGGCTGCTTGAGGATATAGTAGGCCATCCGCTGCGCCGATTTCCGGCCGATTCCCGGCAGTCGAGACAAGTCCTCAATGAGTTCCCGTAAGACCTTGAGTTCCATTCTGTGCAGATCACCCCATCATGCCGGGGATATTGAGTCCGCCCGTGAGCTTGTTCATTTCGGCCGCCATCGTATCCTGCACCTTCCGGAGCGCTTCGTTGACCGCCGAAACGACCAGATCCTCGAGCATCGTCACGTCAGCGGGATCCACGACTTCGGGATCGATGCGGATCGAGACGATCCGGTTGTCGCCGCGCGCTACAACCGTGACCATGCCGCCGCCGGCTGTGGCTTCCTGCGTGCGATTCTGAAGATCGGTTTTCATTGCCTGGAGACGCTCCATCATCTCCTTGGCCTGCTTCATGAAGTTCATTCCCTTCATTCTCCTGTCTCCCGGCTTCGGTCCTTGTCCCGATTCGGCCGCACCTCACGGATGCGTGCCTCGAACCGCCCAATCAACTCGGTCACCAGCGGGGTGTCAAGGGCGCGTTTCATATTGGCGTCCGCAGTTTTTTTTTCCTGTTCGATCCGCATTTCGGCGACCGATTTCAGATTTTCATGCGTTTCGGTGATCCTGACTTTCACCGGTCGACCGATCAGTCTCTCCGCAGCTCTTTCCACCACCGACACACTCTCAGGAGTTCCGCACAACTTGCCGCAGAACTGCCAGACATCCGGACGGAATCCAATGACGATTTCCGAATCGGACTCAGAAACCAGAGCGCCATGAGCGAGTTGCGCGCGGAGATTGGGCTGGTCGGGAGGCATATTGGCAAGAATATCCTGGAGGCGGTTCCCGGTCGGTTTGACCGGTGGAGGCGCAGGTGGAGGAGCGACTTCCAGCGCAGGCTTGCGCGCAGGTTGCGGTGGAGGTGGTGCCGGATTCACCATCGGCCGGGATGGCTGACCCGGTGGTTTTTCGGAAACGATCTGCCTCCGGATCTGAGCCGCGCCGGTTTCCGGCAATGAAGAACGCGCCGCTGCACCGACGCCGGGGCTGGGCATCGCACCGGTATTACCAATGACGGCTTCGAGTCTGCCCAGAAGCGTTTCGATCGGAGTGAGCGCTTGGATGCGCGACATCTTCACGAGCGCGACGTCCATGATCAGCCGGGGAAATTCGGTCGAGCGCAGGGAGGTTTCGAGGTCGAGCAGGATGCGGAAGATCCGTTCGAGTTGATCGATCGAGAACGCGTCGGCGAGCCCCTCCGGGAGATCGTATCGGGGTGAACCGCCAACACGCACCGCCATCAGATCGCGCGTCGCTTCCATCATCTCCCGCGTCAGAACAGTCTCGTCACCGCCCTTCTGCGCAAATTCGTCGTAACGCCTCAGTGCAGCGCTACCGTCCTGGACCGAAACGGCTCGGAGAATGTCCCAGACCAGGTTCGGGTCGATCCTCCCGAGCAGACTCATGGTTTCGTCATGAATGATCGTCTGTCCGGAGAATGAAATCACCTGGTCGAGCAGTGACAACCCGTCGCGAAAACTTCCGTCGGCAGCGCGTGCGAGCACATCGAGAGTGCGGGGTTCGACCGAGATACTTTCGCGGGCGCAGATTGCGGCGAGAGCGGGGCCGAGGGTTTTGGCGTCGATGCGCCGAAAATCGTAGCGCTGGCATCTCGACACGATGGTGATCGGCACCTTGTGCGCCTCGGTTGTCGCCAGGATGAATTTGGCGTGCGGAGGCGGTTCCTCGAGCGTTTTCAGGAGCGCATTGAAGGCTTCCCGCGTCAGCATGTGGACTTCGTCGATGATGATGATCTTGAAGCGGGCGGACGCGGGCGCATAACGGACGTTCTCGCGCAGATCACGAATCTCGTCGATACCGCGATTCGATGCGCCGTCGATTTCGATGACATCGAGCGACGCGCCGCGGGTGATCTCGTCGCAGAACTGGCACGCATTGCACGGTTCGGGGGTGGGACCGCTCGAGCAGTTGAGCGCTTTTGAGAGGATGCGGGCGGTTGAGGTTTTACCGACGCCGCGCGGTCCCGAGAAGAGAAAGGCATGGCCGATCCGATTGAGCCGAATGGAGTTGGCCAGGGTTTTGGCAATCGCGTTCTGACCGACAATATCGTCGAACCGTTGCGGACGCCATTTTCGAGCCAATACCAGATAGGCCACGCGACGAATTCCTCACGATAAAAAAATGGGCCGTGCACCTGCTGTCGAACTGAGATCCCTGCGGCACTTGCCGAACCGAGCTCAGGCCAGGCACTCCTGCGGCACACGTGAGTGCTTCCTTAATGCTGCTCCCTTCCGGGCCTGACATGATTCGAAAGTTCCCGTTGCGCAGGACCCGTCCGTCAACACCCCATCCGACAAACCGGTCCAGAAATCACGAGCCCTCGAGCGGGAATTCAACCCCGCTATAGCGGATTTCGGGTTCAGGACACCGCTAACGTCCCGTCTAGCACGACCCAAACTAATCGAAACAGGTTCCGGTAAGGAATGGCGGAGAGACAGGGATTCGAACCCTGGGGGCGGGATTTTGCCCACCCACACGATTTCCAATCGTGCTCCTTCGGCCTCTCGGACATCTCTCCGGCCGTCCAAACCAGATTGCGCCGTTCTCACAGCGCGACACTAAAATATACGCCGGGCAAAATTAAAGGTCAAGAAAAACAGGAATCCCAGTGAGGCAATATCCAAGCACCCGCGTTTCACTGAATCACGTGAAGGGTCTGGGCTGCGGCCGCTGCATCCGCGATGTCTCACGACTCTGCGTGGACATCTCAGCCAGCATCCGCGCCAGGACGATCAGCGTGTTCCCGAACTCCTCCGAGTCCTTCTCGCTGATCATCTTCCGCTGCCAGCAGATCTCCAGGAGCGACTGGACCATGTAGACAATGCCTCGCACCTTGAGAATCTCCTGGGGGGGAATCAGATCCCCATATTCACCCGATAGCCGCGCGATCGACAAGGGAATCTCGACGGCCGACCGATCGAGTTGCTCGATCAGCGGATTGAGCGGGTCGGGGCAGTTCGAGATACAGGCATGGAGCGAGTCGACAAACCCCAAGGCAATATAATAGACATCCAATTCCTGATAGCTGAAACTCACATGGCTCCCCTACTCGCCCGTCCGACCCCTGTCTGTGTCGAACAGTGGGATTATAAAGGCACATCCATAAACTTGGCAAGCAGGATGTCGGTCAAAAAAACGGCGATTCGATCGCATCTGTGTTTGAGCGGAGAGGGTGGGATTCGAACCCACGTGGCGGCTTTTGACCACCAACCCGATTTCGAGTCGGGCCCGGTACGACCACTTCGGTACCTCTCCGAAGCGACGCGTAGTTTAAACATGGTTTTCCGGATCTGTCAACGAGGGATTCGTGTCCGTTGATGCGTGCGACGCGGAGCCTGCCGTTCGTTTGTTACGGAAGAACTCCCGGAGCAACGCCGATGCTTCGTCACTGAGAACCCCTCCCAGGATGTCGGGGCGATGATTGAGCGCGGGGTTGCCGAGAATCCGAATGAAGGAGCCGGCGGCGCCTGTCCGGGGTTCCGGTGCGCCGAAGACCACGCGGTCGACCCGTGACAGGACCAGCGCCATGGCGCACATCGGGCAGGGTTCGATGGTCACATAGAGGGTGACACCCGTGAGACGCCAGCGGTCGAGAACCGACGAGGCGGCTTTCAAGACCGTCATTTCGGCGTGTGCCGAGGCATCCCGGAGCGATTCGACGCGGTTGTGCGCCCGTGCGATCACATGGCCTTCGAAGACGGCCGCCGCACCGACCGGGATTTCCCCCTCCAACGCGCCCATCCGGGCTTCCTCCAGGGCGATCCGCATGTAACCGGTGTCCGAATTCATGACAGCCTCCGGGGAGGGATTATATAGAAGATGGGGGCGATCACAAGGAGGGCGATCACTAGGAGGGCGATCACTAGGAGGGCGATCACGAGGATCGCCCTTGCTTTACTTACTATGTATGGGGGTGACATGGATAGGGACGAGGACGACGGCTGGACGTTCTCGGGCACAATCGCTACAATTTTCGAAATGGAGGAAGACCATGAAACAATGCTGGCTCCCGATCTGCGCGATCCTCATCTACTGTTCGACCGCACCGGGCTTCTCCGCCTGGACGATCTCCCATCGAGGCGATTTCCCGATGCATATCCGCTGCGCGGCCTATTCACCGGATGGAACGGATCTCGTCGCAGCAGGACAGGACGGCGTCATCCTGCGTTCGACGGACGGCGGAGCCAGTTTCACCTCGATTCAAACCTCCACCTCGAAGGATCTCAACAGCGTCGCCTGGCAGAATGAGACAACAGTCTGGATCGCCGCGGGGGATCAGTCGGGATGGAATTCGAGCGGTGCGCTGATTCGATCGACCGATTCCGGCCTCACATGGACGACCCGGATCGACAATCACGCAGTCCGGTTGATGTCGGTCGGATTTCTGGATGTTTTGAACGGGTGGGTCGGAAAACCGGACAGCGCTTTTCTGAAAACGACCGACGGCGGGGCGAGTTGGACGGATGTCGATATTACCCTGAGCGACGTTTCCACGGCCGGCCTGATGTTTCTCGACAGCACGACCGGATTGACCCCCGAGTCCGTCCTCGCGTTCGATCTCTATCGCACCACCGACGGCGGAGTGAATTGGGACGATGTCTATTCGGATGTCCTCGGTTCGATCGTGGGCATCACATTTCCATCGGCATCGGACGGAAGGCTCGCGTCGGTCAAACAGGTCGCTCGCAGCACGAACGGCGGTGCGAGTTGGACCGCGGTCGCGCAGCACACCGACGCCTGGCTGTACGGACTGGACTTCGCGGACCCCTCGACGGGCTGGATCGCCGGGCATCACGACACGATCGGCGACTATTCGCCCCTCATCCGCAAGACGACGGATGGAGGGGTTTCGTGGAACGAGCAAAGCGTTGACGGAGCGACGATCCTGAGCGGGATCCGTGCATTCGATGCGACCCGGCTGACGGCATTCGGCAGTTTCGGGTATCTGTTCACAACGAACGACGGCGGTGAGACCTGGGAGCGGGTTCCGGAAACGACCTCCGAGCATTTCCACCGGATCCGGATGACGGATGCGACGAACGGATGGGCGGTCGGCGCACCATCGGCGATCCGGAAAACGACGGATGGAGGCGTGACATGGATTCAGGTCGGAGGCGTGTGGGATAACAGCGATATCAACGAGATTCTGGATGTGGACGGAGCGACGATGTATGCAGCCGGCACATCGATCATGCTGACCAGCACCAATGGCGGGATGACGTGGGCACGGATGAGCCAGGTCGTGCCGTACGCGAGCGGGATCCATTTCACCAGCGCCTCGACGGGATGGATCGGCGGGCGATATGGGATTTATTACACGACTGACGGCGGGGCGACTTGGGAGATTCAGGCCGGGATGGGATACGGCGGGGTGTATGACATCGAGTTCGTAAGTCCGAGCGTTGCGTTTGCCGTCGCGGGGCTGTCGACGGTGTTTCGATCGACCGATGGCGGGCAGTCCTGGCAGAATGTTTACAGTCATGGGATCAATAACTACTTAAGAGCACTCTGTTTTGCGGATGCGCAGCGCGGGTGGGCGGTCGGCGAGGCTTATCCGACGAATGAGGCGATTATTCTGGCGACGACGGATGGCGGGGCAAGCTGGTTCGCTCAGGACAGCAACGTCGATGCGGATCTGTACGATGTGTATTTCTGGAATACGTCCCGCGGCATTGCGGTGGGTGAAGGAGGGGTGATTCTGGAGACAACGAATGGCGGGGTAAATTGGACAGGCGCGACCAGTCCGGTCAGTAGCACACTCCGGTCAATCGAGGTTCTTCCGGGAGGCATGGTGTGGCTGGCGGGCTACTGGAGCACCATACTGATTGAGGGGGGAACCACGACGCCGACTCCGGCACCGAGTGCGACGGCCTCGAGAACGCCGACTGCGACGCAGACGATTCCACCAACGCTGACACCGACACGAACAGCGACTCCAAGTCCGACACCGACCCGGACCCCGACATCCACGATGACCCCTGATCCCACTGCGACCGGCACAGCGATACCGACGTCCACGCCGACTCCCGTCGATACGGCAACCGCGTCAGCCACACCAACCGGCACGGGGACATGGACCGCCACCCCATCCGTCACTCCGTCACCGACCCAAACACACACCCAAGTGCCTTCTCATACTCCCAGTCAAACGCCGACCCAGCCACCCACACCGACGGCCTCCTTCACGCCTCAACCAACCCGGACGCCATCGGCGACACCAACAACTGTCCGGCCATTGGGTGTGCGGATCGAGCTGCCCACGCTGACCGTACATCCCGGAGAGGATTTTTTCGTGAGGGGATATCTGGACAATCCGGGGGCTGCACTTGAGGACGTCCCGGTATTCTTCGTGCTGGATGTATATGGATCTTACTGGTTCTGGCCTTCATGGATTCCGTATGCACCGCCGGGCAGCACGGCGATCGATTACCAGGTGATGGATGTTCCTTCGGGCACCGAAACCATCGAGGTGATTGCGTTATTCATTTGGCCGGATACCGGAGGCGGCAGCGCGAGCGGGATCAAGTTTTACGGTGCGATGCTGGACGAAACCATGACAGGTCTGCGGGGCGACCTGGCTGTCGTCACCTGGGGATACAGTCAATAACCCAGCAGCGGCGGGCCTCTGCGCCCGCCGGCACATACATAGCTGGATCTCATACGGCCTCCGCGCCTGTCGGCACATACACGGCAGGTTCTAATTCGCATTGCCCGCCGGCAGGGACGCCTTACGGTTCTAATTCGCATTGCCCGCCGGCAGGGACGCCGGCGGCTTCTGCGCCCGCCGGTTTCGCCGGATGAGAGTTAATAACCCGTTGGGGGGGCGATCCTTGTGATCGCCCCCTTCCTGGATCCTAGCGCGGGCGATCCTCGTGATCGCCTGGACTTGATTTTCGTTTTCACCGGTTTGACGGTCAGTGATCGGACATCTCCTCCCCGTTCATCCTGAGCCTGTCGAAGCATCGAGCGGCTTAGGAACCGTTTGTTTACGGCGGGCACGGAGGCCGTATCATGGTACAAACGACTTCCTTGCCGGCGGGCATGGAGGCCCGCCGTTACAAAGTACTTGACAGCTTCCTGTTCTATTCCTATATTGTATTAGTAGAGTGATACAATCACTCAAAGAAAGGAGGCTCCTAATGTTCCTGAAGATCGATCCGAAATCCGGAACGCCGGTCTATCTGCAGATCATCGAGCAGATCAAGACGCAGATCGCCTCGGGGAAACTCCAGATCGGCGACCGGCTCCCAACTGTCCGGGATCTCGCCGTGGATCTCAGAGTCAACCCCAACACGGTTTCGAAAGCCTATCGTGACCTCGAACGCGATAACGTGCTCGAAGGCCGCCCCGGCATCGGCAGTTTCGTATCGGGCAAAGTGTCCAATCTCGTGTTGAAACGAAAGGAAGAGGAAGTCCGGAGGTACATGGAGCGGGCGGTTGTCGAGGCTTACCATCTTCAATTACAGAGGCGACAGATCACCGGAATCTTCAATGAAACGCTGGATGGCATCTATCCGCTGGAGGGAGCGGAAGGGGGAAAGGGAGGCAGAACATGAGCAATTCCGTGATTTCCACAGAGAAATTGGGGAAACAGTATGGGCGGCGTTGGGCCGTCGAGAATCTCACGATGAACATGCCTCGCGGATCGGTCATGGCGTTTCTGGGTCCCAATGGTGCCGGGAAGACCACGACCATCCGGATGCTCCAGAATCTCGTGCGCCCGGATCGCGGCTCCGGCACGGTTCTCGGATTGGATATCACCCGTTCCGGTCCCGATATCCGCCGCCTGATCGGATATGTTCCCGAGCGACCGCACATGATCGAATGGATGACGATCGAGCGGATCCAGGCTTTCACGGCATCGTTTTATCCGACCTGGGATGGTGCGTATGCCCGTGAACTGGCCACCCGGTTCAATCTTCGTCCGGAATCGAAAATCAAGACGCTGTCTCGAGGCGAAGAAGCGAAACTCGCGCTGCTTCTGGCACTCGCGCACCGTCCCGAATTGCTGATTCTCGACGACGCGACGGCCGGAATCGACCCCGGGGCGCGCCGCGAGATTCTCGAAACCATCATCGCCCACATGCATCAGGAAGGCACCTCGATCTTTTTCGCCACCCACCTGGTACACGAAGTCGAAGGTCTCGTCACGATCGTCGCGGTCTTCAATCAGGGGCATCTCACCCGCCAGGCCCCGATCGACGAGTTGAAGCGATCGGTCCGCAGGATCCAGTTCAGATCGGACGCCGAGATCCCCTCACCCCCGGCAGGGATCGACATTCTGATGCGGAAGCGGATTGGTGCTATCGAGGATCTCGTGGTGGAATGCCCGGCGCTCGAGACGATCGAATCATTCGCAAACGCCAACCATACAACAGCGGATGAGGTGTCGCTGGAAGATATTTATCTCGCGCTCACCGCCCCGGGAAGAGGCGCATCATGAAACCCTCCGGCACAACACAGAGAAGCGCGCTGACACCAATCAGGGCGTTACTCGGGAAGGAACTGCGCGAGCAGTGGGCGGCTCCTGCGCTGGGCCTGTTCGGTCTCGTCATGTTCCTGATCATCGTGCTCAGCATGTCAATCCGGATCGGTTTTCACGAGGCATTCAAAGAGGAACCCCTGTTCACATGGATGGTTTTTCTGGGCACGTTCATCGTCATCACCGCGTTCGCAGGCGGGCTGACGTCGGATCGTTCGGTCAACGGAGATTCCATGGTCGCGATGCTGCCTGTCCGACCGGAACTGGTCTGGACGGTCAAGATCATCGTGGCGCTGGTCGCATCGACGCTGGCCCTGATGATCATCGCCATTCCGTCGATCCTGATGGGCATCAGAGTGACCGCATTGAGTTTCCAGCATCGATTCCAGCTCATGGCGGAGCATTTCTATCTGGTTGCATTTCTGGGACATCTCGTCGCGGCATCTCTGGTCGCGGGAGCGCTGTTCAAGCGGCCGATCGGGGCTTTCACCGGGAGTCTCGCGGGTCTGGCCGGCATGATGATGATCGATGTCGCTCTGACGCGATTGAGCATGATTCCCATGGAGTTGTTTCGATCGGCCCGGATCGCCGTCTGGTTGATTCTGGCGATCCTGTCGCTGTGGCTCTTCAGGCTGCGTCTGAGGGGACGCCGGGGCAGCTTGATGGCTGTCTCGATCGCACTGGCGCTGTGTGTCATTTTCGCGGGCGTTTTGGGTCGGGGAGCATACATATCGCATTACTACGGTGCCTTGCCGGACGTAGAGACTCGCCTGGCCGGCATTCGAACCGGAGCGGATCGTCTGCTGCAGAAGGGGTATATTCCGATCAAAGCGCCGGATTCGGGAGAATGGTCGGGGTGGAGCATGCCCGCGCGGATCCGCGAAATCGCGTCTTCCCGGGATATTCTCGTCACACGACGATTCGATTCCCTTTTCAGCGTTTCCATGTCCGGCCGCTATGTTCCGATCGTGCGTTTTTCCATCCTGTCACCCTGGCAGATGATCCGGTTGTTCTTTTCATCGCACCGCGCAGGCTATCGTTCCGATCTCGGCATCGATGACATGCTTGATTTCATGCTCTTCGACATGACCACGCATTCGACACATCCCGTTCTCGTGCCGGAAACCCTGGACATCTGGCCGATGGATATGATTCCGCTCGAGAACGATACCTTTCTGGTCACGTGGTTCGAGCGGATGGGGGATCGCACAACAGGATTCGGCAGACTCGATGCCGGAACCGGACGGCTCGACATCATCGAAACGGGCTGGAAGGGCTTTCTCTGGGTTTCCGATGCGCGCGACAAAATTCTGAAGTGGGAGACCGTTGCTCCGAGCAAACCGGAGGGATACCCGGAAGGGCTTGTTTACTATGATGTACGCACCGGCAACTGGGTTCACCAGGCCCATTCGATCGACACGCCGGTTATGTCGCCGGACGGAGCATATGCGGTGCGTGCAGTACGAGACGCCGAAGGATCGGGATGTCATCTCACGGTCAGCGGATCCGACGGCGACATTTTTCTGAACGGTGTTTTCATGCGGTGCCGTGATCTGATCGAATCGTATATTCAGTGGACTCCCGACAGCCGGCATCTCGTGATTCTGGCCCGGGATCCCGCCGACCGACCGCTGTTGGTCGCCTGGACACCGGAATCCGGATCGCTGACGACGTTGCTGGATGATATCGACGAGGGTTGCGGGGATCTGACGGTGTTTGAATTGAAGGTATCTCCCGATGGACGCCGGCTGGCGGGAGCGCGACCTCGACGGGAACCGGCAGGCGGCGAGACAGGGAAAGCCCGGTCCGCATTCATAGTCGACATGGAAGGACGGACGCACCATGAACTGCCCGGCAAGGGAAAACCGTATGACTGGCTGGATTCCGAGCGGTGTCTGATCGATGATCCGGACGGCATTCTGGTCTGGTCCGCCCGGGACGGATCGGTATCCCCGTTGTTCAGGGGACCAGGGAGGGACTCATGAGCATCATGATGAAAGAACTGCGAGAACTCGCCCCGGCGGGTGCGGTGGGACTGATTGTTGTGGCTCTGCTGCTGGCGTTGTCGGCGCATTATTCCGTTTCCACGGGCATCGATTCGCGTGAAAAACCCGATGAACGCGTGGTGATCTGGGCGAATCTGGCTTTTTTCGCCGCCGGCTTGCTCTGCCTCGGGATCGGAACAGCCTCGACCGCGTACGATCGCGAATTCGGAGTCTGGCAATTCGTCGCCGCGCTTCCGATGTCTCACCGGCGAATCTGGTTGGAGAAGACCCTGACGTCGGCAGCGGTATGCGGACTCCTCATCCCGATCGTCTGGTGGTTCTGGCCGGATCACAATGTGTCCACCTTATGGAGTCATTACGGGTTGCTGGTGGTCGCGTTTGCCGCCGGCAATCTGATGGGGCTGGCCATGCCGGGATTCATCAATGCCGCGGCTTCGGGGGCCACCTTTGCGTTTTCGGCGGCGGCCATCGGAATCATCTTTTTCGAGAATCGCTGGGCCGGTCCCGGAGCGATTCACGCTGGAATCCTGGCGGCGGCTGCATTATTGTTGATCCTGGCCGCCGGAAAGTCCGGGAGGCAGACATGAGACCGTTCCATTCCTGCGAGGTTCACCATGCATCGATCCGCAAACGGATCCGTACTGCTGACGCTTCTGTTCCTTGAAATCACGGTTTGGACAGGATGTCTTCATCCGGGGCGCCTGATACCTCCTCCCAAGGCGGCGCCCCGGATTTCGCCGGAGCATCCCGGATTCGGCGATGCGGCTGATCCATGGCAGTGGCTGGAAAACTCCGGTGATGCCGATGTCCGCAACTGGGTCGACGCGCAGGATACATGGACCCGGAAAACGCTCGAAGCCCTACCGGATTCCGAGCGTTTCACCCGGCGATTGCTTGAACTGGCGAGATATGATGATGAGATGCCGCCCTCGGAAGCGCTCGACGGAACGAGGCAGTTCATCTGGAGACGCAAGGCGGGGCAGGAGAAGTGGGTACTGTGGGTGCGCGATTCGGAAAGCGCTCCGGAACGGGTTCTGCTCGATCCGAATACTCTCGACGCGCACGCCACGATCGACGATGCGGTTGCGTCGCCCGACGGCCGGTATCTGGCGTATGGACTGATGACGGGAGGGGATGAAAACGCGCGATTGAGGGTATTGGATGTCGATACCGGACGCGATCTTCCGGATGTGTGCCGGGGAACGAGGCAGGATTCTCCCGCGTGGCAGCGGGATTCAAGTGGATTTTTCTATTCGTGCAACCCCTCGCCGGGGGAAGTGGCGCAGGGGGACGAGATCTTCTATCAGCGGATCTGCTACCATGCGCTCGGGACTCCGGCATCCGAGGATCGGGTTGTGTTTTCGTCCGATGACCGGAAAGAGCTGTTCCACGGCGTCGATGTCTCCGAAGACGGGAACTGGGTGCTATTCGGACGGTATCTCGGTGACGATTGCGAG